>NZ_QKTC01000003.1:0-185463 GCF_003234435.1 Curtobacterium sp. MCLR17_044
GTGGGGAGGGGATCAGGCGGGTTCGGGGGCCGGGTGCGTGTGGAGCACCCGGACGGAGACCGCCGTCGGGTCGGTGTGGTCGAGTGCCGGCACGTCGCTGCCGGGCAGGGCTGCGGCCGCGGCACCGGTGGCGACGGCCTGTGCGAGACGCTGCTCGGGTGCGGCTCCGGCGACCTCGGCGAGCAGGTAGCCGGCGAGGGAGGAGTCCCCCGCGCCGACCGTCGACCGGGCGACGATCTTCGGTGCAGCGGCGGCGAACGCCCCTTCGTCGGAGACCAGCACGGCGCCGGCGCTGCCCAGGGTGAGTAGCACGGTGCCGACGTTCTTCCGCCGCAGCCGCTGGGCTCCGGCCACCGCGGCGTCGAGGTCGCGCTCGTACTCCTCGGGGTCGCCGCCGACGACCTCGGCGAGTTCCTCGGCGTTCGGCTTCACCAGGTCGATCCGTTCGCCCGACTGCAGCAGCGCGGTGAACGGCACCCCGGACGAGTCGACGGCGATCCGGACGTCGGCACCGTGGCGGGCACGGACGGCCCGGACGAGCACGGCGAGCGCGTCGTCGGTCAGACCGGGCGGCAGCGACCCGGCGACCACGACCCAGCGTGCGGCGGGGCCGGTCGCGGTCGCAGCGGCGGTGTCGGCGACCAGGGCAGCGAGATCGTCGAGGCGGCCGGCGAGCGAGGGGCCGGGTTCGTTGAGCTTCGTCGTGGTGCCGGTCGGCTCGGTCACGGTGACGTTCGAGCGGAGGGGCGCCCCGATCGGCAGCGCGGCGGTCGGGATGCCGCGGGTGGCCAGGCCGAGCAGGACCGGGTCGAGCTCGTCGCCGGGCAGGACGGCGACGGTGTCCCCACCGCTCGCGACGACCACGCGGGAGACGTTGACGCCCTTGCCGCCGGGTTCCGCGGTGGACCGGGTCGCACGCTGGACGGCGCCGCGCTGCAGTTCGCCAGCGAGCTCGATCGTGCGGTCGAGGGACGGGTTCGGGGTGACCGTGACGATGCGGGCGTTCATGCGACGACCACCTCGACGTCGGCGTCGGCGAGCGCACCGGCGAGGTCGGCCGGGGGCTGTTCGTCGGTGACGAGCGTGTCGATCTCGTCCAGGCGCGCGAACCGCATCAGGGCCTCCACGCCGTGCTTGGCGGCGTCGGCGAGCACCACGGCCCGTCGGGCGGCGAGCACGTAGGCGCCCTTCACGGCGGCCTCGTACTCGTCCGGGGTGCTCAGACCGAAGCCGGCGGACAGGCCGTTCGTGCCGATGAACGCCACGTCGGGCCGGAGCGCGCCGATCTGCTCGACGGTGGCCGTGCCGACGGCGGCGCTCGTGACGCCACGGACGCGGCCGCCGAGCAGGTGCAGTTCGAGGTGCTCGCTGTGCTGCAGGGTCGCGGCGATCGGCACCGAGTTCGTGATGACGGTGATGGTCGAGCCGGCGACCTCGGGCTCCCAGCGGGCGAGCTCGGAGGCGACGGCGGCGCAGGTGGTGCCGGCGTCGAGGGCGATCGAGCCGGTGAAGGTCGGCGGCACCAGGCGCATCGCGGCGCGGGCGATGGCGGACTTCGCGGTGCCGTGCTGGCCCTCGCGCTCGGCGACGCTCAGTTCGACGACGCTCGAGCGGCCGACGGGGACCGCTCCCCCGTGTACCCGGCGCAGGACCCCGGCGGACTCGAGGGCGTCGAGGTCACGGCGAACGGTCTCGGTGGTGACGTCGAAGTGCTCGGCCAGACCGGCGACCGATACACGACCGGCGGACTGCAGCTCGGCGGCGATGGCGGTGTGCCGCTCGGTTGCGTACATGCCCGAACTCCTTCGTTCCGTTGGGTTTCGAGCACTGTACGTCTGAAACCCACAAGAACGCAACCGTTCCGACATGCAACCAACACGTCCACAGGTGCCGGCCGTCCGAGCGCTACCCCTTCACGGCACCCGCAGTCATCCCGCTGACCAGCCGGCGCTGCACGATGAGGAAGAACACCACGACCGGGATCGAGAACAGCACGCTCGCCGCCATCAGCCCACCGAAGTCCGTGCCCTTGTTCGTCGAGAACCCGGCGAGCCAGACCGGCAGCGTGTACATCCCCTGGTCCTTGAGCATCACGTACGCGATCAGGTAGTCGTTCCACGCCGCGATGAACGCGAACACGCTCGTGGCGATGACCCCGGGCATGACGAGCGGGAACAGCACGCTCCACAGGATCCGGAAGGTGCCGGCGCCGTCCACCTTCGCGGCCTCTTCGATCTCGACGGGGACGGCCACGAAGAAGCCGCGCATCACCCAGATCGAGAAGGGCAGCACGCTCGCCACGTACGCCAGGATCAGCCCGACGTAGCTGTTTAGCAGCCCCAGGGTCTGGAACGACAGGAAGAGCGGGATGAGCAGTGCGCCCGACGGGATCATCTGCACGAACAGGATCGCGACCAGGATCGCCCGCCGTCCGCGGAACCGGAACCGCGACAGTGCCGCCGACGCCAGGAACCCGACGACGATCGACAGCAGCACGGCCGCCACCACGACGATGGTGGAGTTCCGCAGGTAGACGAGGAAGCCCTCCTGCGTGAGCGCCCGCGTGAAGTTGTCGAGCGTCGGGTGCAGCGGCGCCCAGATCGGGGTCATCGTGGTGACCTCGTCGGCGGGCTTGAAGGCCGTGTTCACCATCCAGTAGATCGGGGACACCCAGACCAGGCAGAACACCACGGCGATGGTGTTCGCGACGATGCGCGGCTTGCGTTTGCGCACCCGCACGGGGCCCGGCGCGGAGACGCTGCCCGCGCGGGGCGCCGTTCTCGAGACGGTCACAGGTCCTCCTCACCGCTGCGGACGAGCCGGCGGATGTAGTAGCTGGTGAGCACCCCGAGGATCAGGGTCGAGATCACGGCGATCGCCGCGCCCTGCCCGTAGGCGTTGGACACGAACGACTGCACGAAGGTCCAGATGCCGAGGGTCAGCGTGGCCTCCTCCGGTCCGCCGCGGGTGAGCAGCCAGATCTGGTTGAAGACGTTGAAGTCCCAGATCACCGACAGGATCGACACGAGCAGCAGCGTCGGCGCGAGGGCCGGCAGCGTGATCGCGCGGTACATCGTCCACACCGAGGCCCCGTCGAGCGCACCGGCCTCGTAGTACTCCGGCGCGATCTGGGACTGCGCGGCGTACAGCGTCAGCGCCACGAACGGCACGGCCTGCCAGATGACGAGCGTCAGCACGATCGTGTACGCCTGCCCCGGATGCGAGGCCCAGTTGTCCTGCGTGTGGTCGCCGAACACCCGCAGCTGCGTGATGAGCCAGTTGAGCACGCCGTAGAACGGCTGGAAGAGCCACTGCCAGACCAGGCTCGAGGCCACGTTCGGCATCGCCCAGGCCAGCACGAGCACGACGCTGACGACCGTGCGCATCGCGACCCCGAGACGGGTGAGCAGCTGCGCCACCCCCATGCCGATGACGATCGTGCCGAGGACCATCGCGCCCGTCACGAGCACGGTGCGCAGGATGACCGGCCAGAACGACGCGTCGGTCAGGACGTCCGTGTAGTTCGTCAGCCCGGTGAACCCGGCCTGCCCGGTGAAGATCGCCCGCAGCCCGTAGTCCTGGAACGAGATGACGACGAGCCGGACGAGCGGGTAGACGACGAGGGCCAGGAGCAGCAGCGCCGCCGGGGCCAGCAGGACGAGCGGCGCCCGCGACCCGACCGGCGACCGACGACCCGTGCCCCGCCCGCCTCGACGGGAACCCCGCGACGGACCCTGAACCGGTCCGCCGGCCTGCCCGCCGGTGACCGGCGCGGGCTGCTCCGCGTCGGTCACCGGCTCCGCAGTGGACGTCATCGCCTACGGCTGCGCGTTCAGCGCGGTCGTGAGGTGCTTCGAGAAGCCCTCGGCGGCCTGCTCCGGCGACTTCCGGCCGGTGGCGACGTCGGCGAACATCGACTGGAACGAGGCGTCACCCTCGATGGTGGCCCAGCCCGGGGTGGCCGGGGTCGGTCGGCTCGTGCCGGCCGCCTCGAAGTACGGCTTGTGCAGCTCGTCGACGTCGCCGGCGACCGCGTCGAGCAGCTCGGTGGAGTTCGGCTCCCAGCCGTCGACCCCGAACACCTGGTCCTGCTGGAACTCCTTCGACGTCAGGATCTTCAGGTAGTAGAGCGCGAGCTCCTGGTTCTCCGCCTTGGCCGGGATCCCCAGGTCGGAGCCACCGAGGAACACCGGCTGCGTCTTCCCCGCCGTGGACGACGGCATCGGGAACGTGCCGATGCGGTCGGCGAGCTCCGGCTTCGCCGTGGTGATCGAGCCGATCTCCCAGGCGGACCCGAGGAACGCCGAGGTGTTGCCCTGCGCGAAGACGTCGCTCTGCGAGGGCTTGTCGGTGTTGATGTCCTGGGTGGACTTCGCCGAGTACGCGTTCTGGAAGTCCTTCCAGGCGGTCAGCCCCTTGACCGCGTCCGCGGAGTCGAGCGTGCCGGTCCACTTGCCGCCCTTGTCCGTGGCGATCTCGCCGCCGGCGTCCCAGACCCACTGCAGCCCGCCGTACCAGTACTGCCCGGGCATGTAGAAGGCGGAGAAGTCACTGGCCGGGTTGGCGGCCTTGACCTTGTCGAGGTCGGCGGTGAGCTCGTCGTAGGTGGTCGGCACGTCGGTCACACCGGCGTCCTTCCAGACCTGCTTGTCGTAGACCACGGCCCGGTTGCCGGCGAACAGCGGCGCCCCGTAGAGCTTGCCGTCGACGGTGGCGGGACCCTCGAGCCCGGTGAGCCAGGTCTGGCCGTCCTTGAGCTCGTCGCGGTACGGCGTCAGGTCGGTCAACCCGCCGGCGGCCGCGTAGACCGGCACCTGCGTGTTGCCGAGGTCGACGACGTCGGGGGCGTCGCTCTGCGCGAGCGCCGTGGTGAGCTTGGTGGTGATCCCGTCCCACTGCTGGGTCTGGATCTTCACCTTCGCCCCGGTGTCGGCGGTGAACTGCTTGCCGGCGGCGTCGAGGACCTTGTCACTCAGGTCGCCGTTCATCATCCAGACGGTGATGGTCTTGCCCGTGCCATCGGGTGTGCCGATGGACTTCGTGCCGCCGTCGGAAGCGGCGTTGCTCCCGGCGGAGCACCCGGTGAGGGCGAGCGCGCCTGCGAGGGCGAGCGCACCGAGTGCGGCGAAACGCGTTCGTGTCACGATGACTCCCTTGGTCCGACCTTTATGAAAGGACGTTGCGTATTCGCAATAGAAGACCCTGTACGGCCCCTTGTCAACCGTTGGATCGGTCCCTGTGACCGCTTTCGATCCGCGTGTTTCCGGGGCATCACGGATGTCGAACAGATCGACGCAGATGCTTGACCAGGTGGTCATGACCAGGCATGATCTGCTACTCGCGTCCGGCGTGTGGAAGCGACCGTCTGGAGGCCCGGTGCCGGTCGGGCGGACCGGCACCGGGCCTCCCGTGCGCGCGTCCACCGCACGCGTCAGACGGCCGCCAGGGCGGACGTCGGCGGGATCCGCGCCGCGCGTGCCGCCGGGTAGAGCCCGGAGACCCCGCCGATGACGACCGTGGCACCGAGTCCCCCGACGACGGCCCACACCGGCAGTGCGACCGGCCAGCCCTGCGTGACGGCGAAGACGACCGTCACCGCGACGCCGAGCACGACGCCGGCCAAGCCGCCCAGGAACGACAGCAGCAAGGACTCGACCAGGAACTGGTCGCGGATGCTCCGACGACGGGCCCCCAGCGCACGGCGGACGCCGACCTCGGCGCGGCGTTCCAGGACGGTGATCACCATCGTGTTCGCCACCCCGATGCCCCCGACGAGCAGGGCCACCCCGCCGATGCCGACCAGCAGCCCGGTGAAGGAGTCGTCCGTGGCGTCCTTCGCGGCCAGCGCGTCCGACGGCCGTGTCACGCCGACGTCCTGCGGTGCCCCGGGTCGGACCGCACCGGCGAGCAGGTCCCGCGACCGTTCGACGTGCGCCGGGTCGACGCGCGTGTAGACCGCGGTCGGGGCCCCGTCGAAGCCCAGCTGCCCGGCGAACCCGCGGGGCACGAACACCCGCGAGTCGAGGTCCTCGGCGAGCGCGACGGGGTCGAGCACCCCGACCACCTGCACCCACTGCCCGCCGATCCAGACCCGGCTGTCCGGATGCAGGTCCTCCATGCCGAGGACCGCGGCCGCCCGTGCCCCCAGCACGACCTGCGGCGGCGCCCCGGCGGCGTCGTCGATCCACCGCCCGGCTGCGAGCTGCCCGCCGAGGACCCGTGGCACGTCGCCCCACGCGGCGAGCACCCCGAGGCCCTTCGTCTCGGGCGTCGGCACGCGGTCGTTCCGGTATACGCCGGTGTCCGGCACGGTACCGACGGCGGCGGCCGACTCGACGTCGTCCTGCCGCAGCACCGACTCGAGTGCGGTGGACGGCAACGGGACCGGTTCGCCGAGGCCCTGCGCCTGGGTGAGGGTGAGCACGTTCGTGCCGAGCGTGTCGAGCACCTGGTCGACCTTCGCCTTGCTCGACGACGAGATCCCGACGACCGCGAGCATCGCCGCGATGCCGATCGCGATGCCCAGCGCCGACAGCACGACACGTCCGGGCCGGGTCCGCAGCCCGAAGACGCCGAGGCGGAGCAGGTCGACCGCGCCCACGGACCGACGCCGGCTCATCGGGCGACCTCGGGCTCGATCATGCCGTCGCGCATCCGGACCTGTCGTGGCAGCGACGCCGCCAGGTCGAGGTCGTGCGTGATGACCACGACCGTCGTGCCCGCCGCGTTGAGCTCGCGCAGGAGCGCGACCACCGCGGCACCGGACGCTGTGTCGAGCGCACCCGTCGGTTCGTCGGCGAGCAGGATCGTCGGGTCGCCGACGACGGCCCGCGCGATGGCGACGCGTTGGCGCTCCCCGCCGGAGAGCTGGTGCGGTCGGTGGTCCACCCGGTGCGCCAAGCCCACGCGCCCCAGGGCCTCGACCGCCAGCCGGTGCCGCTCGCGCCGGGGTACGCCCTGGTAGAGCAGGCCGTCGGCGACGTTCTCGGTGGCGGTCGCGCCGGCCTGCAGGTGGAAGTGCTGGAAGACGAACCCGATGTGGTCAGCACGGAGTCCGGACAGGGCGTCGTCGGACATCGTCGCGACGTCGTTGCCGGCGATCGTCACCGTGCCGGACGTGGGACGGTCGAGGGTCCCGACGACGTTGAGCATCGTCGACTTGCCCGACCCCGACGGGCCGACGACCGCGACGAGTTCACCCGCGGTGACCTCGAGCGACACCCCGCGCAGGGCCCCGACGTCGCCGTAGGTCTTCGTGACGTCCCGGAGTGACAGGACGGAGTCCGGCGGCAGCACGGCGGCAGTGGGCCGCACGGCGGCGGATCGCAGCACGGCGGCGTTCATCCGGGCACCACCACGCGGTCGCCGGCGGCCAGGTCACCCGTGACCGCGATCCGTCCGTCCGCGCTGAAGCCGGGCTCGACCCGGACCCGCTCCGTCGTGCCGTCCCCCTGCACGACGTCGACGGCGTACCGGCCGCCGGCGCCCGCGACGAGTGCGGCGACCGGCACGGACAGGACGTCGCGCTCGGTGGTGCCCTTCGCGTCGACCTGCGCGGACGCTGCCGCGGGCAACGTGCGCTTCCCCGGGTCGAACGACACCGAGACGTCGACGGCCGTGCCGCCGTCCTCGCTCGTCGTGGGCTGCACGTCGACGACGGAACCGGGCATCGCCGCCCCAGCGCCGTTCACCCGGACCTCGACGTCGGTGCCGACCGCGAGCCGCTCGGCGTCGCGCTGGGGAACGGTCGCCGCGACGACGCGCCGGGTGCTCGTGACCTGCAGGACGTCGCCCGCCGCACCCGCGCCGGCCGCCGCACCCGCGCCACCACCAGCGCCACCGGCGCCCGCTCCCGCTCCGCCGGCGATCCGCTCCCCGAGCCGACCGTCGACCGAGGCGACCCGGACCGCGCCGTCCACGAAGGCGACGTCGTCCGCCGTCAGCACCCCGGTCACCTCGTGTCCGCGGTCCTGCTGCCACTGCCGGACGGCTCGCTCGGTCCGTGGGCCGAACCGGTCGTCGACGGACACGTCGTACCCGAGCGCGGCCAGGTTCTCGTTGAGCTGCCGCACGTCGGCGCCCTGCAGCCCCCGTTCCAGGTCCCGCCAGAGCGGTACGGTGCCGTACATCGACCGGACGTCCCGCTCGTCGACGGCGTACAGGGCCCCGTCGCGTTCGATGACGTCACCGGCGCGGGGCAGCCAGGTGATCGTGCCGGCGGCGGCACCTGGCACCCCCGTCGCCGCGCCGTACCCGAGCGTCCCGGCGAACACCTTCGAGTCGGTCAGGTCGCCGCGCGTGACCGTGGCGGTGGCTCCGGTCGGCGCGGTGTCGCCTCGCGACCCGCTGCTGGCCGAGGCTCCCGGACCACTCGGCACCGTGGCGAGGGCCCACGCGCCGCCGCCCGCGGCCACCGCCGCGACGAGGCACACCGACACGATCACCCGGCGACGGACGCGCCGGTGGGTCACGACCCGGCTCCGCCCTGGACGGCCTCGAAGGCCGCGTCGGTGCAGGTGTGGGCGGCCTCGTCGAACGCCTGCTGGTCGTCCGGCTGGAACCGGTTCTGCGCCTCCTGGTCGTCCGGGAAGTCCGGGAACCCCTGCTCCCGCAGGCACTCCGCCGTACTCCTCGCGATCTCCTCGCTGCCCGGCATCGGCTGCGCGGCCTGCGCGTCGCCGGCCGCTGCGGAGTCGTCGAGGCAGCCCTTGAGGTCCTCCTGGTACTGCTCGGGATCGACGCCGTCGGGTGCGCTGAGCTGCATCGACCCGCCCCCGGTGCCGGGGTCGGGCATGTCGTAGCCCCGGTCGCGCATGCACTCGGCGAGGGCGACGCCGGGTGCCGCCCCACCGGACGCCGTCGTCGTGTCGGCGTCCGGTGACGCGTCCGAGCAGCCGACCAGGAACAGGGGCAGCAGGACGACGGCAGCGGCCGCGCTCATCAGGGACCGGGTGCGCCGGGTGGTCGTCTTCGTGGTGTGGTTCATGCCTCCAGCACACCGGAACGGCTGTTTCGCCCCCCGTGCACGTCGGGTTGCACCGACGAAACACGGACCCGGACGAGCAGCCCGCCGGTCGGCCGTGCGGCGATCGACAGTCGCCACCCGTGCGCGTGCACGATCGCGGCCACGATCGACAGCCCGAGACCGCTGTGCTGGCCGCGTGCGCCGTCCGTCCCGCCGCGGCGGAACGGTTCGACGAGCAACTCCGCCTCGTCCGCCGCGACCACCGACCCACCGTTCTCGACGACGAACCCGTCCGGCTCCGTGGTCACCAGGACGGTGCCGCCGGGTTCGTTGTACTCGACGGCGTTGCCGACCAGGTTGCCGAGCAGCTGCCGCAGCAGCGTCGGCTCCCCCGGGACGACCAGGCCGGGAGGCCCGGTGCAGCACTCGTGGGTCAGCGTCACCCCCGCCTCGGCCGCGTCCCGGGCCGCTCCCGCGACGACCTCGGCGGTCACCTCGTCGAGGTCGACGGCGCGCGTCGCGCCCGCCAGGCCACGATCGGCCTCGGCGAGCACGAGCAACGACTCGACCAACCGCTCGGTGCGGCGGTTCTGCTCCAGCAGCTCCGCCCGGACCGCTCGGACCTCCGCGGGGTCGGCGTCGTCGTGCAGGCCGATCTGCACCGCCGCGCGCTGCACCGCCAGGGGCGTCCGGAGTTCGTGGGACGCCTGGGCGACGAACCGGCGCTGGCTCTCGAACGCGGTCTCCAGGCGGGCCAGCAGGTCGTCGACGGTGTGCGAGAGCCGCCGGAGCTCGTCGTCGGGACCGTCCAGCGCGATGCGCTCGTGCAGGTTCGACGCCGAGATGCGGTTCGTGGTCGCGGTGATCCGGTCGATGGGCCGGAGGACCCGGCGGCTGACGAGCCAGCCGATGCCCCCGGCCGCGACCCCGGCACCCGCGATCCCGATCGCGGACCACTGCCACTGCTGCACGGCCACGAGCCGGATCACCGCCACCGCACCGTCGTCGTCGGTTCCGTCGACCTCGATCGGCGCCGGAGCGGTCGTGGCACCCGGCGATCCGGACGGCGGGCGCTGCACGGCCGCGGTGTCGAGGCCGGCACCGACACCGGCCAGCGACATGGTGTTCGTGAACAGGACGACCCCGGTCGCCAGCGCCATGGCCGCGAGCGCGAACGTCAGGGCCGTCCGGGTGCGGATGCTCCAGCCCCTGGCCCACCGGCTCACAGCGCGTAGCCCTGGCCGGGCACCGTGCGGATCGGGTCGGGGTCCCCGAGCTTCCGGCGGAGCTTCGACATCGTCACGCGGACCGCGGCGGTGAACGGGTCGGTGTTCACGTCCCAGACCTTCTCGAGCAGGTGCTCGGCGGAGACGATCCTGCCGTCCGCGCGGAGCAGGGTCTCGAGCACCCCGAGTTCCTTCGAGGTCAGGTTGAGCGGCCGCCCGTCGCGCGTGGCCATCCGCCGGTTCGTGTCGACGACGAACCCCGCACGCTCGAGCACCGGGGCGACGGGTGTGACGCTCCGCCGACCGAGCGCGCGGACCCGGGCGACGAGTTCCGGGTACTCGAACGGCTTGGTCAGGTAGTCGTCGGCACCGAGCTCGAGCCCGTGCACACGGTCGCTCAACGTCGTCGCGGCGGTGAGCAGGAGGATCCGGGTGAGCGCGCCGCGCGCGGTGAGCCGCCGTGCGACCTCGTCACCGTGCAGCCCGGGGACGTCACGGTCGAGCACGACGACGTCGTAGTCGTGCACCGCCAGCAGCTCGTCGGCGTCGTCGCCGCGGTAGGCGACGTCCACCGCCATGTCCTGCCGGGTCAAGCCCGTCGCGACCAGGTCGGCGAGGGCCCGTTCGTCGTCCACCACGAGTACGCGCATCGATACATCACACGTGACGTACCTTTGACGGACCTGGGAAACCGGATCAGGCGTCGAACGGCACCTCACCGTGGTCACTGACGCCGGCACGCTGCCGGTAGGACAGGTGTCCGCCGAGGTATCCGCCGACACTGACGACGGCGAGACCCGCGAAGCCGAGCAGCTTGCCCGCGCCGTGGTTGCCGCGCTTCCGCTGCAGCCACGACAGGCCGTACAACGACAGGCCGGTCCAGTTCACGGCCTGGTGCACCCATCCGGTGCGGAGCTGCTCGCGGTTCAGCTCGGACCAGTCGACGTAGCCGGCGACCGAGGCGCTGCTCGCCGAGACGACCCCGACGCCGACCAGGGTCTTGGCGGCCTTCGCGTTGCCCTTCCCGCCGACCAGGTCGAGCACCGCGGCGGAGATCCAGGCACCGAGCGGCACCTGCACCATGAGCGGGTGGATCGGGTGGCCGAACGGCACACCGTGCAGCAGTTGGCGCAGCGCCTTCGGCTTGGCGAGGGCGTTCACGACGGCACGGTCGATGTCGACGGCCTTGTCGAGCACGCTCGCGTGCTCGACGGCGTCGGTGAGGCGACGGATCGCGCGGATCTCAGGCATGCCGTGGACGGTAGACGAACGGCCCGTCACCGGTCCCAGGAACCGGTGACGGGCCTCCTGTCCGTCGTGGTGGGCTACTCCTCGACGATCTCGGCCAGCTCGAAGGGCTCGACGGTCAGGCCGTCGCCGTCCGCGGCGACGTCCACCCGGACGGTGTCGCCGTCACGGACGTCACCCGACAGGATGGCGCGTGCCAACCGGTCGTCGATCTGCCGCTGCATCAGGCGACGCAGGGGCCGCGCGCCGTACAGCGGGTCGTACCCGCGCTCCGCGAGCCAGCCGCGCGCCTCCGGGGTGACGGCGAGCTCGAGTCGGCGGTCGGTCAGGCGACGAGCCAGCCGGTCGACGTAGAGCGACACGATCTGCCCGAGGTCGTCGGCCGTCAGGGCCTGGAACACCACGATGTCGTCGAGCCGGTTGATGAACTCCGGCCGGAACGCCTGCTGCACGAGTTCACGGACCGCCTCTTCCCGCTGCGCGTCGCTCAGGGACAGGTCGGTCATGAACTGCGACCCCAGGTTCGACGTCAGCACGAGGATCGTGTTCCGGAAGTCGACCGTGCGCCCCTGGCCG
Source organism: Curtobacterium sp. MCLR17_044 (assembly GCF_003234435.1). NCBI lineage: Bacteria > Bacillati > Actinomycetota > Actinomycetes > Micrococcales > Microbacteriaceae > Curtobacterium > Curtobacterium sp. MCLR17_044. The sequence goes on from NZ_QKTC01000003.1 coordinate 12,016, forward strand.
TCGGTCAGCCGCCCGTCGTCGAGCACCTGCAGCAGCACGTCGAACACCTCGGGGTGGGCCTTCTCGATCTCGTCGAGCAGGATCACCGAGTACGGACGGCGGCGGACCGCCTCGGTGAGCTGTCCACCGGCCTCGTACCCGACGTACCCGGGCGGAGCACCGATCAGGCGGGCGACGGAGTGCTTCTCGCCGTACTCGCTCATGTCGATGCGGACGAGGGCCTTCTCGTCGTCGAACAGGAACTCGGCGAGCGCCTTGGCCAGCTCGGTCTTGCCGACACCCGTCGGTCCGAGGAACAGGAACGAACCGGTCGGGCGGTCCGGGTCGGAGATGCCGGCGCGGGTGCGACGGACGGCCTCGGACACGGTGGTCACGGCGGTGCGCTGCCCGATGATCCGGCGGCCGAGCTCGCTCTCGAGGTGCAGGAGCTTCTCGGTCTCGCCCTGGAGCAGTCGGCCGAGCGGGATGCCCGTCCACTGCGCGATGACGGCGGCGATGTCCTCGTCGGTGACGCTGTCGTTCACCATCCGGTCGGCGCTCTCGGCCTGTTCGGCGGCGGCGAGCTCGGCCTCGATTCGGGGCTTCTCGCCGTACTCCAGCCGGGAGACGAGTTCGTAGTCGGCCTCGCGCTGGGCTCGCTGCGACCGCATGTTCAGGTCGTCGAGCTGCTGCTTGAGCTCACCGATCCGGTTCAGGCTCGCGCGCTCGGCCTGCCAGCGCTGTTCGAGCTCGGCCAGCCGTTCCTCGCGCGTGTGCAGCTCGTTGCGCAGGGTCTCGAGGCGGGCCTTGGAGGCGTCGTCCTTCTCCTGCTTGAGCGCGAACTCCTCGACACGCAGACGGTCGACGTTCCGCTTCAGCTCGTCGATCTCGACGGGGCTGGAGTCGATCTCCATGCGGAGTCGGCTCGCGGCCTCGTCGATCAGGTCGATGGCCTTGTCGGGCAGCTGCCGCCCGGAGATGTACCGGTTCGACAGGCTCGCGGCCGCGACCAGTGCGGAGTCGTTGATCGTCACCTTGTGGTGCGCCTCGTAGCGCTCCTTGAGCCCGCGGAGGATCGCCACGGCGTCCTCGACGCTGGGCTCACCGACGTAGACCTGCTGGAAGCGACGCTCGAGCGCGGCGTCCTTCTCGATGTACTCGCGGTACTCGTCGAGGGTCGTCGCACCGATGAGCCGGAGCTCACCGCGGGCGAGCATCGGCTTGAGCATGTTCGACGCCGCGACGGAGCCCTCGCCGCCACCGGCACCCATCAGGGTGTGCAGCTCGTCGATGAACGTGATGACCTGCCCGTCGGAGTCGTTGATCTCCTTGAGCACGGCCTTGAGCCGCTCCTCGAACTCGCCGCGGTACTTGGCGCCGGCGATGAGGGCGGAGATGTCGAGCGAGATGAGCCGCTTGTCCTTGAGGGAGTCGGCGACGTCCCCGGCGACGATGCGCTGCGCGAGCCCCTCGACCACGGCGGTCTTGCCGACGCCGGGCTCGCCGATGAGCACGGGGTTGTTCTTGGTGCGGCGCGTGAGCACCTGGGAGACGCGCCGGATCTCGGAGTCGCGGCCGATCACGGGGTCGAGCTTGCCGCTGCGGGCGATCGCCGTGAGGTCGATGCCGTACTGCTCGAGGGCGGTCTTCTGTCGTTCTTGCGAGTCAGGAGCGCCCTGGAGGTTCGCCATGCGTTCCGTCCTTTCGTTGCGGTGGTCCTGGAGTTGAGTCTACTCCACTCAACTTACGTGCGCTCCGGGGCATTCCGGATCCCGACGGCGCAGACGACGGCACCGGCCGCCAGCAGGAGCGCCATCACCACCATGGCCCGGTGCAGCCCGTCGACGCTCACCTCACCGCCGAGCACCACGCCGGCCAGTGCCACCGTCACGAGTCCGGCGATCCGCGCGACCGCGTTGTTCACGGCCGAACCGGACCCGGCCTCGGACTGCGGCACCGATCCGAGCACCGCACTGGTCAGGGGCGTGACCATCAGGGCGATGCCCACGCCGATCAGCACCAACCCGGGGAACACCGACCACCAGTAGCCGTTCGGGTCGTCGCCGGCGAGCAGCAGCAGGAGCGCCCCGACCGCGCCCACCGCCGGCCCGGCGGCCATGAACCACCGCGGGCCGTACCGACCGGCGAAGGACCCGACGGCGGTGGACAGCGCGAGCAGCATGATCGTCGGCGGCAGCGTCGCGAGGCCGGCGAGCCAGGCCGGGAACCGCCAGACCTCCTGCAGGAACAGGGTGACGACGAAGAACACCATGCCGAGCGCCCCGTAGATGGACAGCGTCGCGAGGTTGCCGACCGTGAAGTTCCGCGCCCGGAACAGCTCGAGCGGCACGAGCGGCGAACCCGTGGCCCGCGTCACCCGGAGCTCCCACGGCACGAAGGCCACCAGTGCGGCGGCGCCGAGCACGAGCGCGCCGACCACCACGGGCGCACCCCACCCCAACCGCTCCTGCTCGATGAGGCCGAGCACGACACCGCCGACACCGACCACGGCGAGCACGGCCCCGACGACGTCGATGCGCGGGCGGACGGCGGGGTGCACGTCACCGGTGATGCGCAGGACCAGCGGGATCGTCACGGCGATCGGCACCGCGGTGAGCACGAAGACCCACCGCCACCCGATGCCGTCCACCACGAGCCCGCCGACCACGGGACCGAGGATCGTGGCTGCACTCGACCACGCCGTCCACGTGCCGATGGCCTTCGCCTGCGCCGCCCCGCGGAACGCGGCGACGATGAGGGCGAGCGCGCTCGGCATGACGAGCGCCCCGCCGACGCCCTGCAGCGCCCGGGCGACGATGAGCACCTCGCCGGTCGGGGCGATCGCACACACCACGGACGCGATGCCGAAGACCACGAGCCCCCACGTGATGATCCGGACGCGGCCGAACAGGTCGGACAGGCTGCCGGCGACCAGGATGAGCGAGCCGAGGGTGACCAGGTACGCGTCGACGACCCACTGCTGCACGACGAGTCCGCCGCCGAGCTCCTGCCGGATCGCGGGGAGTGCGACGTTCACGACGCTCGAGTCGAGCCCGACGACGAACGACGCCAGGATCGCCACCACCAGCACGATCCGCCGGTCGTCCCGGAGCGGCGCGACGCCGTGCGGCACGGGGGCCGGAACGGGAGCGGTCATGTGCTCATCCTGCGGCACCGGGTACCCCGCGGTCGATCCCGCACGACGAAGCCCCCGCGACCGATGTGGTCGCGGGGGCTGCCGACAGGACGGGGCTGGGTGTCCTAACGCCGGGAGTCGGTGTTCGGCTGCGCGGTCGGCCCCGGGTTCAGGACCGGACCGGCGGCGGGCTCGGCGGGGACGTTCTGGACGGTGCTGTTCTGCACGGTGCCGTCCGGAGCCGTGCCGTTGGCCTGGGCCTTCTTCTCGTCGTCGGACATCTCCTTCTTGAAGATGTTGATCGACTGGCCGAGGCCCTTGGCGAGCGCCGGGAGCTTGGTCGCGCCGAACAGCAGGATGACGATCCCGAGGATGATCAGCAGGTGAAGGCCGGTCAGGTTACCAATCATCATGACTCCTTGATCTGGAACTGGTCGCCGTCCGCTGATCGTCGTCGATCACCGCGGCGGAAGTCCGTGTCCCCCCATCGTAACTCTCCCGCCCCCGGATGCCCAGGCCGGCCCCCGGAACGGACACCGTTCGCCCAGGGAAGCGCTCCGGTCACCGCAGGACGCCGTCGATGCTCCACAGCACGGGCGCCTCGCGGAGCGCCGGGATGTCGGCCTCGGTCACACCGCCGAGCCGGAACACCACCCGCTCGCCGGGCAGCAGCGTCATGAACCCGCGGTCGACCGTGCCGTCGGCCGCGACCCGGTCCGGCTGCACCAGCAGGTCGCGGACGAGCGAGTCGGCCTCGACGGTCAGGTCCAGGCCACCGTCGACCACCGCGAACGAGGTCCGGTAGCGCGCGGGCTCCCACCGCATCGCGGCGTCGGGACCGGGGGTCCAGACCGCGCGGCGCCAGTCCATGTCCGCGATGATGAGCTCGTTGGCCGGGTCGTCGACGACACCGACCGACTCGGGCAGGGCGACGACCGCGACGCCGGCCGACGACAGCCGGACCGGCAGCGATGCCTCGGCCAGGATCGTGCCGGCCGTGGTGATCCGGCGCACCCGCACCACGCTGTCGTGCCCGGTGCGGGTCGACCGGACGGCCACCTCGACGGGCGAGGACCCGAACGCACCGGGTGAGACGCCCAGCGAGAGCGTGTCCGCGAGCTCGCCCAAATCGGCCGTCTCGCCGACCGCAGGCGACGCACCCGGGTGATCCGGGCCTCCAGTCCGCTCCGCACCCGACGGTCCCGACGCACCCGACGCACCCGACGCGGCGACCGCGCCCGACGCACCAGCGGTACCGGCCGCACCCGGCGTCACCGCCACCGACGACACCGGACGGATCGTCAGCAGCACGTCGTCGTACAGGCGGCGCAGCTCGTGCGCCAGCGGCTTCAGGCGCCCCGCAGAGTCGATCGCCGACCACGACGACACCGGCCACAGGTCGTTCAACTGCCACACCACCACGCCGGTGTTGCGCGGCCAGTGCGTGCGCCAGTGCTCGATGCCGGTCGCGATCGCCCGCGCCTGCTGCAGCTGCGTCAGGTAGTGCCACGCGTCGAACGCGGCCGGGTCGACCGCGCCGAAGCGCGGCTCCAGCCCGCGGGCCAGCTTGGCCATCCCGTCCGCGGCCTTCTGGTGGTGGACCACACCGGGCGAGTCGACCCGCAGCGGCGCGTCCGTGACCGCGTCGCGCAGCGTGCGCCAGGCGGGCGGCGCCTGCCAGCCGAACTCCGAGACGAACCGCGGCACCGACTCGCGGTAGGCGGTGTCGGGCAGCCGGTTCCAGACGTCCCACGAGTGGTGCGTCTCGTGGTCGACCTCGTTCGCGGGCAGCGACTCGGAGCCGGACCACGGCGACGCGACCGTGTAGAAGCGCGACGGGTCGACCGCGTCGACGATGGTCGGCAGCAGGTCGAGGTAGTAGTCGAGTCCCCAGCCACGATCGCCCAGCTCCGCACCCCAGCCGTCGGCGTCGTGCAGCCAGATGTTCTCGTTGTTGCCGTTCCAGACCACCAGCGAGGGGTGGCGGGCGAGCCGGGCGACGTTGTCGCGTGCCTCGGCGATGACCTCGCTGCGGATCGGCTCGACCTCGGGGTAGGCCGAGCACGCGAACGGGAAGTCCTGCCAGACGAGCAGACCGAGTTCGTCGCAGACCTCGTAGAAGTCGCGCGATTCGTACACTCCGCCGCCCCAGACGCGCACGAGGTTCGTGCCGAGCGAGGCCGCGGCACCCAGCCGGGACTCGAGTCGGGCACGGTCGACGCGCGAGACGATGACGTCGTCGGGGATCCAGTTGACGCCCCGGACGTCGATGAGCGTGCCGTTGACGTGCACGGCGAAGGGGCGGCCGATGCCGTCGACCTGGGTCTCGATGCGGGTGGACCGGAACCCGGTGCGGAACGTGTCGCGGTCGAGCACCTCGCCGTCGACGGTCTGCAGCTCGACCACGACGTCGTACTGCGGCTGCGCGCCGTAGCCGCGCGGCCACCAGCGCCGCGCCTCGGGCACGCGCACGGTGACGACGGTCTCGTCGTCCTTCGGGGTCAGCTGCGCGCGGGACCGCTGGCGCGTGGTGCCGCCGTCCTCGGTCTCGCCGCTCACGGTGACGACGAGCACGAGGTCGTCGTCCTCGCCGTCCTGGTCCAGGTCGTTCATGCCCGAGCGCTCGACGGTGATGTGCGCGTCGAGCACGCCCTCGCCGGCCTCGACGTCGACGAGCGGGCGGACCTCGCGCAGGCGCGCGGTCGACCAGCGCTCGATCGCGACCGGCCGCCAGGGGCCGCTCGTGACCGCCGTCAGACCCCAGTCCCAGCCGAAGTTCGACGCCATCTTGCGGACGTACGGGAACGGCTCGTCGTACGGACCGGGCATGCTGCCGGCCTTCGCGGCGACCCGGCCGGCCTCGCGGTAGGGCGACTCGAACAGGATCTCGAGGTCCTTCGTGGTGCCGCCGGACCCCGTCTGCACCCAGGCGTCGAACCGGTACCGGCGGTGCATGTTGCGGGTCGTGCCCACGACGACGCCGTCCAGGCTGAGCTCCGCGACCGTGTCCAGGCCGTCGCAGACCAGGTCGACGCGCTCGTGGCCCCGCGGGTCGACGTCGACCGTGCGGCGGTAGGCCCAGTCGGCGCGGCCGACCCACTTCGCGGCCTGCTCGTTCAGGTGGAACGTCGGGTCCGGCAGCAGGCCCTCCCGCTCCAGGTCGGTGTGGACCTGGCCCGGCACCGTCGCCGGGAGGGTGCGGCCCGCGACGCCGTCCGGCGCACCGGTTCCTCCGGCCATCGTCACGGTCCAGTCGTCGCGGAGTTCCTCGCGTTCGAGGGTCATGCGGGTCCTTCTCTTCGGCGGCAGGGTGTCCGTCAGCCTCGGTCGGGGACGTCGACCGGCGGTCCGACCCGCGGCCGGTTCCCACGGCCTGGAGGCTCGGCACCGGTTGCCCGGGCGTCGTCACGTCGCGCGCACGAACGGGTTGCGCTCGCGCGAGGGGTGCTCGGCGATGCTAGTACGGGATGCTTTCGGCAACCTAGGTGGTGACAGGGGCGGGTCTCGCGGGCAAGGTGGGAACGTGATCACCGTCGAACTCGCCAGGTCCCTCCGCGACGCCGGCCTCCGCTGGCACCCCGAGACCGGGGACCGGTTCGTGATCGACAAGCCCGGCATCGACGACGACGTCTACACGGTGTCCGAGATGACCGTCGAGCGGCACGACTCCCCCACCGGCACGATCCTCGGCTTCAACGGCACCACCGAGTGGGCGCTCGACTCGGTCACCGCCACCGAGTCGCTCTGGCTCCCCCGTGAGGACCAGCTGCGCGAACTGCTCGGGCCGTCGTTCATCGGACTGACCCGCGTGCAGGTCGGCGGTCGCGTGGTCTTCACCGTGACGGCGACGATCGGCGGGGCCGACCGCAGCTTCGCGTCCGAGGTGCCGGCGATCGCGTACGGCCAGGCCCTCCAGGCCTACATCACGGCTGCGCTCGCCTGAACGGCACGCCCGGGGTCGCCGTTCCTGGGTGTTGGCGGAATGGGCGCTGAGGGGCGTTTGGTTGCATGACACCATGACCGTTCCGAACATCACCCTGAACGACGGCAAGACCATCCCGCAGCTCGGCTTCGGTGTCTTCCAGATCGACCCCTCCGAGACGAAGGCCGCCACACTGGCCGCGCTCGAGGTCGGCTACCGCCACATCGACACCGCCGAGATGTACGGCAACGAGAAGGAGGTCGGCGAGGCGATCGCCGAGTCCGGCATCGACCGTTCCGAGATCTTCGTCACCTCGAAGCTCAACAACGGCTTCCACGCCCCCGAGGCGGCGCTGGAGAACGGCAAGAAGTCGGCCGACCTGCTCGGCGGCTACACCGACCTGTTCCTCATCCACTGGCCGCTGCCCACCGTCTCGGACTTCGTCCCGACGTGGAAGGCCCTCGAGGAGCTGTACCACGCCGGCACCGCCCGCTCGATCGGTGTCTCGAACTTCCAGGCGCACCACCTGCACCGCCTGCGCGCGGAGACCGACGTCCCGCCGTCGGTCAACCAGATCGAGGTGCACCCGTACCTCGCGCAGGACGAGCTCCGCGCCGTGAACCGCGAGCTCGGCATCGCGACCGAGGCCTGGTCCCCGATCGCGCAGGGCCTCGTCCTCGACGACGAGACCATCACCCGCGTCGCCTCGTCGGTCGGCAAGTCCCCGGCCCAGGTCGTCCTCCGCTGGCACATCCAGCGCGGCGACATCGTGTTCCCGAAGTCGGTCACGCGTGCCCGCGTCGAGGAGAACTTCGCGATCTTCGACTTCGAGCTCTCGGACGAGGACATGACGGACATCACCGCCCTCGACAAGGGTCACCGCACGGGCCCCGACCCCGACACGTTCGACTACGTGCCGGCCTGATCGGTCCCCCACCGCACCACGTCGCGAGAGCCGTCCGGGTCAGCCCGGGCGGCTCTCGCCGTCCGTGGCCGGTCAGCGGTTGGTCGCGACCGAGGCCGTCACCGTGAACTTCGGGGTCCGGACGACCTCACGGGTCGGACCGACCAGGCGCGAGAGCACCGGCCGGTAGCGCAGGTGCGTGTTCCAGACGCACCACAGTTCACCACCGGCCTGGAGGATCGTGGCCGCGTTCCGGAACATCGCCTCGGCCGTGTCCGTGGTCACCGTGGTGTCCGCGTGGAACGGCGGGTTGCAGAGCACGAGCTGTGCGGACCCCTCGGCGAGCTCGTCGCCTGCGTCGGTCCGCAGCACCGTCACCCGGTCGGCCACGCCGTTGGCCTCCGCCGTCGCGCGCGTCGACTCGACCGCGATGCGGGACACGTCGGTGGCGATCACCCGCACCGACGGTCGCCGACGAGCGACCGCAGCCGCGATCACGCCGTTGCCGCTTCCCAGGTCGACGATCGTGCGCGCGGTCGGGACCGCCTGGTCCATCGCGTCGAGCAGCACCCGCGTGCCCTGGTCGAGCGACGTCCCGGCGAACACACCCCCGTGGGCGACCAGGGTCATGCCGAGGTCGTCGACGTGCACCGACCGGGGCCAGGGGTTCGTCGTGGCGGCGCGGTTCGCCTGTGCGCGGAGCGGGTCCTGCGCGATGAGCAGTCGCGACTTGCCACGGCCTCGTGATGCCGTGACCTCGCCGAACGAGCGCCGGAGCACGTCGTTCTGCGTCACGTGCATGTACTTCACGTTGCCGCCGCAGAGCAGCACCACGTCGGGCGCGGCGAACCGGGCGACGGCGCGGGCGATCTCGTCGAGGCGATCGTGCGACTTCGACAGCCGCAGCACCACGAGCCGCACGTCGCGGAACGCGTCCTCGAGCGAGTCGGGGTGGTGGAAGCCGCGCAGCCCGAACGTTCCGGCGTTGGCCTCGAGCGCCCGCTCCCCCACCAGGGAGTCCTGCACGACGCGGATGTCGCTCGCGCCGTACTGCGTGATGAGGCCGAGCGTCAGCACCCCGTACCGGTCGTCGACGACCGCGACCTCGCCGGGCTGCCGGAGCGCGTCGCCGTGCACGTGCGGGGCTTCGTCGAGCAGGAAGCGGTCGGTGCCGTCGATCGCGATGAGGTCGGGCGCGTCGTCGTCGCGTCGGCGGAAGAGGTCGGCGAAGTCTGGCACCGCGTCAGCGTACCCGGCGGCGGCCCGCACCGGAGCGCGTGGTGATCGCACTCGCGATATCAACAGGTTGTGTATTTCACATGTCAATACACTGGGAATTCCCCCCACCAGAAGGAGCCCCCAATGGCATCCACCTCGTTCCGGAGCGCCGCAGTCGTCTGCGGTGTCCTCACCGCCTCCCTCGGCTTCGGCCTGCTGACGCCAGCCGTCGCAACCGCGGCCACGACCACTCCCGCGTCATCGTCGGGCTCCACCGTGCAGGAGGACAATCCCGACTTCGACGCCATTCCCGTCGATCCCTCGCTGACAGCCCCGAAGTTCTACCAGGACTGGAGCACGCCGTTCGGGTCCCGCATCGTCGCCGGGGATGCCGGTGGGGACGACGTCTGGCTCGTCATCGGCAACACCGCCTACGACCGCTCGACGGGAGGCGGCCTGTTCTTCCTGACCGTGCAGGACCGTCACCAGGATGCCGGGCTCGAGGTGATCCGGGTCCACACCGCCGCCGACGGCACCCAGACCCGCGGTGAGCGCATCCCGATGCCGCGGAGCATCCGTGTCGACGGACTGCAGGAGCAGAACACGTTCACGCCGGGCACCACCCACTTCGCTGGCAGGGCGACCGCAGGAGCCACGATCGTCGCGAAGGACACCGCGTCCGGTGACACCCTGTTCACGGCCAAGGCCAGCGGCTCGCGCGCCGGCACCGGCACCTGGAGTGCCGACGCCGACCTCGCCGACGCCGACCACGTGATCACCCTCACGCAGACGACGCCCGACGGTCGGACCAACGAGCTGCGCGACGTCCGGTTCGCACCGTCCGCGAGCGACGCCCCGGCCGCACCCACCCTCGAGACCACGGAACGGCGCCTGGACGGCTCGTTCGTGGTGACCGGTCAGTACGCGGAGTCCGTCGGCTCGGTCGTCGTCGAAGACGCATCGGGAGCGACGATCGCCGAAGCGACCCTCACCCAGTCCGGCTACGTCGCACAGGTCCCGCAGGAACGCATCGGCTCGACGGTCTACGTCGTCGCCAAGGCCGCGGACGGGACACCCTCGAGCCGCACCGCAGCCCCGCTCGCGCAGCTCCCGACGGACGCGTCCGTGCCGAAGCCGACACTGCGCTCGGTCTACGTCCACACCGACGGCCGGGTCCAGGTCGTCGGCGAACCGGACGGCGCTCCGGGCCTGTGGATCCTCGACGGCGACCGTGTCATCGACGGCTTCTCGCGCAGCGATCTCTGGAGCTACGTCATCCGCGCGCAGGAGACCGGCAAGCAGCTCGAGATCGCGAACCTCGGGTTCGACGGGCAGGGGTTCTCGTCCCTGTCGGAGCGCGTGGCCCTCCCCCGTCTCCTGCAGGTCGACGGCATCACGGACGACAACACCTACAAGCCGGGGGCACGCGCGTTCGAGGGGACGGCCGAGGCCGGTGCGACGATCACCGCCACCGACCAGCGCGGCCGTGAGCTCTTCAAGACGCCCGTAACCGGTGCGCGCTCCGGCGTGGGGACATGGAAGGCCTCGGCCGCCCTGACCAGCACGGCCGGGTACGAGCTCACCTTCACGCAGACGACCACCGACGGCCGCACGTCCGTGATGCGGGACATCGCCTTCGAAGCCGAGGCGCAGACCGTCGCCCCGGTGACGGTCACCACCAAGACGGTGACCGCCGGCGTCTCGAACCACATCGCCGGCACCGCCACCCCCGGCGCGACATTCCGGGTCCTCAACCCCAGCGGGACCCAGATCGTCCCCGGCACCCACCAGGTCACCGCCGACGGCACCTGGTCGTTCGACCGCGTCGTCTCCAAGGGCGCCACCAAGCTCGACATCGTCATCGAACAGACCGTCAACGGCACCCCGAAGAAGTCCGGCACCTTCTCCCTCGCCGCGAGCTGATCGCCGCTCCACCGCTGAACCAGAACACCCCCGGGCCCACGAGGCTCCGGGGGTGCTCTGCGTCGGGGGCAAGAGGTCAGCCGGTCGTCACCGTCGCTCCGCCGTGGGCGATCCGGACCCGTGCCGTCCCCCAGGTGTTGTGCCGGACGGCGAACCGGTTGTCCGCGTCCCCGAACCGGACCGCCACGGCCAGCGCGTGCGGTGCGGACTCGAAGTGGTTCCGCGTGATCACGCCGTGGTTCGCTCCCGCACGGACGTTCACCCCGACCCCGGTGCCACCGACCCCCACGATGCGGTTCCCACGGACCGCGACCGACGCGTTCGAGTGCGCGAGGCAGACGGCGTTGTCGACGCTCGCCTCGATCCGGTTGCGGGCGACCACCATCCCCCGAGTCAGCTTGAGCAGGATGCCCGCCTCACCCGAGGACCCGCCGCCACCGGTCACGACGTTGCCCGAGACCACTCCCGTTGCCCGTGGCCGAGTGGAACCGACGGTCGTTCCGGCACCGCTCACGATGATGGCGGACCCCGGTGCGAGACCCGGTGACCTGGTCACGGTGTTGTCCGCGATGACCAGTCCGATCGGCGCCACGCTCGTCTGTTCCCGATCGGCGGGGTCCTTCGACGGCACGGCGGCGATGCCGACCCGGCAGCCCGTCACGACGTTGCCGCGGATCTCGATGTCCTCGCCGGCGTGCGTGTCGATGCCCTCCCAAGCGGGGACGCCGTCGATCCGGTTGCCCGTCACCCGGACCCGAGCCGACCGGCGGGCCTCCGAGGGGGCGTACCGGGCGTCACGCGTCAGGGAGATGCCGTAGGAATTGACTCGACGCGCGGGCTGCCGGACATCTCGCACCGTGTTGCCGTCGATGGCCCCGTCGACGACGCCGACCCCGACGATGCCCGCGTACCCGAGGCGCTCCATGGTCGTCCCGGTGATCTCGAATCGGTCGCAGTACTCCAGGTGCACACCGTCGTGCGGGATGTCCCGGAAGTGCCCGCGTCGCACGGCGATCCCGTGCAGCGGAGCACCGTGAAGCCCCATCACCGCGATCCCGTGGCCGAGGGCCCCGCTGTCGGCACCGGCGCCCGTGATCACGGCGTCCACGATCTCGACGTCGGACACCTGCACCAGGAGGGCACTCGACCCCGTCGTCATGTGGAGGGCACCGGTGCCGGTGAACCGCAACCGCAGTGGACGCCGGACGACGAGGCTCCGCGAACGCGTCCAGGCCCGGTCGATCACGTACTCCCCTCCGGAGGGCACCGCGTCCAGTGCCGTCTGCAGGTCGTCGTCAGCGTCGCCCACCGCTTCGGTGGATCCGGGGCGTTGCCCCAGGACCACGGCCGCCGCCAGCCCGAGTCCGCCGACCACGGCAGCGACCAGCACACGACGCCGACTCCGTTCCTCTGGCCGCACCCGATCGTCCATCCTTGCCCCTGTCGTCGAGCCGATCACCCGGCCTTGCGCCGCAACACTACGGCGCGCCAGGCGCCGTGTCGAGACGTCGGAATTTCAGAATACGGAAGGCATTCTGTATCTCGCGTTGCCGCATAGTCGATGGGTTTTCAGCTCTGATATGTTGCGTTCCGATTAGGTCACATGGACCCGATCGGTACCGCCCATCCACCCTCAGAGACGAGAGAGACATCGATGACGAGACACCCCCGCAGGACCACCGCTCGCACGGCAATCGGCCTGACGGTCCTGACGATCGCCGCGACCGCCGGGCTGTCCCCGGCCGCCGCCGCTGAGCTCGACGAGTCGGAGCTGACCATGGTCGGCCCGCTCGTCACCGAGACCTCGGCGTTCGCCGGCGACCCGTCCACCCCGCGGTACAGCGCCCCCTCGGCGGCGGCGGCCGGAGCAGAGATCCCGGCGAACCGAGCGAGCACCCTGGCTGCCGCTCGGGCTGCCGCCGTGCGGTGGTCCGTCCCGGCCCCCGGGGCGGTCACCACCGTGCGACCCCTCTCCGCCCCTGAACTCTGCCTGACGGCCGGGACCGCGTCGATCACGAGCTACTCGCCCGTCACCCTCGAGACGTGCGTCGACGGTGACGCCAAGCAGCGGTTCCGCACCGCGGCGAACACCGGCTCGAACAACCCGATCGGCACCGGCCTGCAGTCGACCTACAACCGCGGGTTCCTCGGGCTGTTCAACACCGACCGGGTGATGCGCCTGCAGTCCCAGAACGTCGCCGACCGACTGCCGAACATCGAGGACTTCACGCCCTCGTTCACCGCACGGGTCGACTCCACGGACGTCACGACGCGGAGCGCCCAGGTCTCCGGCACGGGGACCCCCGACGCGACGGTCCTCATCGACGGTCGGAACCCGCAGGTCGTCGGGCCCGACGGTCGCTGGACGGCCCGCGTCACGAACCTGCTCCTCGGCACCAGCACCCTCGAGCTCGAGCAATACGAGGGAACCGAACGCACCGGCGCCGCAGAGCTCGAGATCACGCTGACGGTGGCACCGCTCACGTTCGAGACGACCTTCGTCGACGCCCTGTCCGATCCGGTCACGGCCAGTGGGAGCGCGCAGCCCGAGGCCGCGGTCCGCCTCTACGACGCCGCGGGGAACCAGCTCGGCGACACGGTCACGGCAGGTCCGGACGGAGCGTGGGAGACGACGATCCCCGCACCCGATGCCGGCGGTGTCCTGCGGGTCACTGCCGCACAGTTCGTCGACGGCGTCCGCGACACCGCGAACGAGGTGACCCGCGACGTCGACTACGGGGCCGCGGTGAGCATCGCCACCCCGGCCGAGGGCGCCGCCCACGCTGGCGGTTCGGTCTCGATGTCGGGTAGTGGCGAACCGGGGTCCACCATCGAGGTGGTCGAGGTGACCGCCGACGGCGAGCGCACGGTCGGACGCAGCACCGAGGGGGTCCTGCCCAGCGGCCGCTGGTTCGTCGACACCGACTCGCTGGACCGAGCCGAGCACGTCCTCCGCGTGGTCCAGGGCTCGAAGGGCGACAACACGACCACCGCACAGGTCACGATCAACCCCGGCGAGACCGGCCGCCTGACCCAGGTCCGACTCTCGGGGCCGGCGACCGTCACCCCCGGGGTGTCGAACCGGATCTCCGGGACCGGCGAACCCGGTGCGAGCTACCGCGTCCTGAACGTCTCGGGCACCCAGATCGTGCCCGGCACGCACCAGGTCGACGACGAGGGCCACTGGTCCTACGACCGGGTGGTGACGCGCGGTTCCGCGAGCTTCCAGTTCGTCATCGAGCAGACGAAGGGCGAACAGGGACCGGAGCGGTCCGAGCTCTTCACGATCGCTGGCAACGAGGGCTTCGCGCCGGTCGAGATCACCACACGCGCCGTCGACCCCGGCGTCGTGAACACCTTCGAGGGCACCGGCCCGGCCGGGGCGACGATGGTCGTGCTCAACGCATCGGGCACACAGATCGTGCCCGGCACCGTGACGGTCGACCCCGAGGGCAACTGGAGCTTCGAGCGGGTCGTCTCCCGCGGCGCCACGAAGTTCCAGTTCATGTTCCGGGTGTCGATCTCGGGGACCACCTACGAGACGGCGCTGACGGAAGTGTTCGCCAACACCCGCTGATGCCGGGTTGAAACGACGATGCCCCCGGACCACTCGGTCCGGGGGCATCGATTCATCGGCGCGTCAGCGCGGCCCGCGGTACAGCACGATCTGCGTGTTCCGCTGCGGCCGCGACCCCGCCTTGAGGGAGATCGCCGCACCACTCGCGGTGGCGGCGAAGACCCGTGCACCGGGCCGGTTGATGAGCTGGTCGGCCAGTGCCGACTCGAGTTCGCGCACCCGGTCGCGCAGCGCCTTGTTCTCGTTCTCCAGGTCGAGCACCCGCCGGATGCCCTCCAGCGACACCCCCTCGGAGCCGAGACGCGCGATCTCGCGCAACTGCACGACATCGCGCATCGAGTACCGCCGCGACCCACCCCGGGTGCGGCCCGGCACGACCAGGCCGAGCCGGTCGTACTGCCGCAGCGTCTGCGGGTGCATCTCGGCGAGCTCCGCAGCGACCGCGATCGCGAAGACGGGCGAGTTCTCGTCCATGTCGGTCATGGCGCGTTCCTTTCCGTCGTCCGCATGGGGTGGAAACCAGCCTGGAGGCTCGGTGCGGCTTCCTGACGGAGCCGCGCCGGGCCTCCAGACCGGTCTACTGCTGTGGTTGCGTGCGGGCTAGTCGCGCGCCTTGGCGAGGAGGTCCTCGCGGGGGTTCTCGTCGGGCAGCGCAGCCGCGAGTGCCTCGACGGCCTCGCGCTGCTTGTCCGACAGGTGTGACGGCACCGCGACCTGGACGGTCGCGAGCAGGTCGCCCGTGCCGTTCTTCGTCGTGACGCCGCGGCCCTTGACGCGCAGGACACGACCCGACGGTGTGCCGGGGGCGACCTTGAGCTTCACGGGCGAACCGCCGAGCGTCGGGACCTCGATCGTCGCGCCGAGCGCTGCCTCGGTGAACGTCACGGGGACGTCCACGCGCAGGTTGAGCCCGTCGCGCTCGAACACCGGGTGCTTCCGCACCGACACGGCGACCACGAGGTCACCTGCCTCACCACCGTCGGGCGAGGGCTCGCCGCGGCCGCGCAGACGGATCTTCTGACCGTCGGCGACACCCGCGGGGATGCGGACGTTCACCGGTCGACCGTTGCCCTGCGACAGCTTGACGGTGTCACCGGCGATGGCCGTCGTGAAGTCGAGGGTCGTCGACGCCGTGACGTCGCGGCCCTTCGTCGGCCCACCGAAGCCGCGGTAGCCGCCGGAGGTCTGGCCGAAGCCGCCACCCCCGCCGAACATCCCGCCGAGGATGTCCTCGAAACCGCCGGCACCGCCGGGGCCACCCTGGCCGAAGCGCACACGCTGTCCGCCACCGCCCTGCTGCCCGAACATCCCGCCGAAGACGTCCTCGAACCCGCCCTGGCCCCCGCCGCCCGCCGTGAAGCGAGCGCCGGAGCCCATGGCGCGGACCTGGTCGTACTCCTGGCGCTGCTCCTTGTCGGAGAGCACCGAGTACGCCTCACTGATCTCCTTGAAGCGGTTCTCGGCGGCGGCGTCACCCGGGTTGGAGTCCGGGTGGAACTGCCGCGCGAGCTTCCGGTACGTCTTCTTCAGCTCGGCGTCGGAGGCGTCCTTGGACACGCCGAGGACCTTGTAGAAGTCCTTGTCGAACCAATCCTGACTGGCCATGGATCACCTGCCTTCTTCTGTCGTCACCGTGGGGACCCGGCTCAGGCCGGGACCGCCACCGCGACCTTGGCCGCGCGGAGGACCCGCTCACCGAGCTTGTAGCCCGGCTCGACGACGTCCGCGACGGTCTGTCCGGTGGCACCCGGGGTGGGGAGCTGGACGATCGCCTCGTGGATGTTCGGGTCGAACGCCTCGCCCTTCTCGCCGATCTGCACGAGCTTGAACTTCTCGAAGCCCCCGCGGATCTTCTGGCCGATGACCTGCATCGGGCCCTCGGCGAGGTCACCGTGGGCCTCGGCCCGGGTGAGGTCGTCGAGCGCCGGCAGCAGGGCCCGCACCACTTCGGCGATGGCGACCTCGCGGTTGGCCTCACGGTCACGCTCGACGCGCTTCCGGAAGTTCACCAGCTCGGCCTGCGCTCGGAGCATGTCAGCACGCATCTCGGCGACGAGGTCGCGGTCCTCGGTGCTCAGCTTGTCCTCGGCGATGCCTCGGGCGGCGTCGGCGAGCAGCGCTTCGTCCTCCGGGGAGAGGTCGTTCGCTGCATCGGCCGCCGGGCCCCCGGCGGCGGGGCCGTCCGTCGGTACTTCGACGTCGGGCCCCTCCGCCTCGATGAGGTCCTCGGGCTCGGCAGCGTTCGTGGCGTCGCCCTCGACCTGGGGCTCGTCCTCGTGGGGCGCGTTGTCCTTGGGATCCGTCATCGTTACTTCTTGTCCTTGTCGTCCTCGTCGTCCACGACCTCGGCGTCGACGATGTCCTCGTCGTCGGCCGGCTGCTCACCCGCGGGCTGCTCGCCACCGGCGGTGCCGGCTGCTGCGTCCTGCTGGCTGTAGATGGCCTGGCCGAGCTTGCCCTGCGACTCGTTGAGCTTGTCGAAGGCGGACTTCACGGCGTCGTCGTCCTCGCCCGCGAGTGCGGACTTGAGCGCGTCGACGTCGGCCTGCACCTCGGACTTGACGTCCGCGGGGAGCTTCTCGTCGTTCTCCTTGATCAGCTTCTCGATCGAGTAGACGAGCTGCTCGGCCTGGTTGCGACGCTCGTTGGCCTCGCGACGGGCCTTGTCCTCGGCGGCGTGCTCCTCGGCCTCGCGGACCATGCGCTCGATGTCCTCCTTCGGCAGCGACGAACCGCCGGAGATGACCATCGACTGCTCCTTGCCGGTGCCCTTGTCCTTCGCGGACACGTGCACGATGCCGTTGGCGTCGATGTCGAAGGTGACCTCGACCTGCGGGACGCCACGAGGAGCCGGTGCGATGCCGGTGAGCTCGAAGGTGCCGAGCGGCTTGTTGTCGCGGGTGAACTCGCGCTCGCCCTGGAAGACCTGGATCGCGACCGACGGCTGGTTGTCGTCAGCGGTCGTGAAGGTCTCGCTCCGCTTGGTCGGGATCGCGGTGTTGCGGTCGATGAGCTTCGTCATCAGGCCGCCCTTGGTCTCGATGCCGAGCGACAGCGGCGTGACGTCGATGAGCAGGACGTCCTTGCGCTCGCCCTTCAGGACACCGGCCTGCAGTGCGGCGCCGACGGCGACGACCTCGTCCGGGTTGACGCCCTGGTTCGGGGACTTGCCACCGGTCAGCGACTTGACGACCTCGGCCACGGCGGGCATGCGGGTCGAGCCACCGACGAGCACCACGTGAGCGATGTCGTTGACCGAGACACCGGCTTCCTTGATGACGTCGTTGAACGGCTTCTTGGTGCGGTCGAGCAGGTCGGAGGTCATCTGCTCGAACTGTGCACGCGAGATGGTCTCGTCCAGGTTCAGCGGACCCTCGGCGGTGAGCGTCAGGTACGGGAGCTGGATGTTCGCCGACATCTGCGACGACAGTTCCTTCTTGGCCTGCTCAGCCGCTTCCTTCAGGCGCTGCTTGGCGATCTTGTCCGTGGACAGGTCGACGCCGTGCTCGTCCTTGAACTTCTTGACCAGGTAGTCGACGATGCGCTGGTCCCAGTCGTCGCCACCGAGGCGGTTGTCACCGGAGGTCGCGCGGACCTGGATCGTCGAGAAGTCGTCGTCCTTGCCCACCTCGAGCAGGGACACGTCGAACGTGCCGCCACCGAGGTCGAAGACCAGGATGAGCTCGTCTTCCTTGCCCTTGTCGAGGCCGTAGGCCAGAGCGGCCGCGGTCGGCTCGTTGATGATGCGGAGGACGTTGAGGCCGGCGATCTCACCGGCGTCCTTCGTGGCCTGGCGCTCGGCGTCGTTGAAGTACGCCGGAACGGTGATGACCGCGTCCGTGACGTCTTCGCCGAGGTACTGCTCGGCGTCGCGCTTGAGCTTGCCGAGGGTGCGGGCCGAGATCTCCTGCGGCGTGTACTTCTTGCCGTCGATCTCGGTGGTCCAGTCGGTGCCGACGTGACGCTTGACCGACGCGATGGTGCGGTCGACGTTCGTCACGGCCTGGCGCTTGGCGGTCTCGCCGACCAGGACCTCGCCGTCCTTCGTGAACGCCACGATCGAGGGCGTCGTGCGCATGCCCTCGGCGTTGGCGATGACGGTGGGCTCGCCACCTTCGAGAACGGAGACGACGGAGTTGGTGGTTCCGAGGTCGATGCCTACTGCACGTCCCATGTGTTGCTCCTCTTGCTTGGGGGTAAGTCGTTGGACTTGCGTCCGATGGACTCAACTCTACTCCTGAGTCGCCTGGAGTCAACTTCAAGGAGAGCGAACCTGCGCCAATCCCACTCAACTCCCAGCCCTGCGCCCGCTTGCTAGCGCGTTCGCATGTTGGTATTTCACGTGATATTCTGAATACACATGCGCCGTCAGAGTCTGTTGACGGGCGTGCCCTTCCCGCACAGCCGCCGTCGCGCGGCCTGTCCTGAAAGATGCACATGTCTCACAAGAAGAGGGCTTCCTTCGCCCTCAAGTCCATGGGTGCGGCCGGGCTGGCCGCTGCCACCATCGTTTCCGGCCTGTCCTTCGGCGGCGTGCCCGCCTCCGCTGCTCCGTCGGAAACGGCGACTTCCGCGTCGACGAACTCAACCGTTACTGGGCGCCTCGTCTTGAAGCACCCGAATCAGGGCTACTGGTGGGCCATCAGTTCGGCGAGTACGAACGCCGTCTCAGCAAATCATCGATTCACATTCGCGGAGGCGAGAAGCCGAGCGGTCTCTGTGGAGTTCCCAGCACCTGGCACCACTGGCCCGATCAAGCAGGTGGGCAGTAATAGCTGCCTTGCGTCAGCGCTCAACGGCACCCTCCTGAAGTGGGCGACCTGCTCGGCCAGCTCCATGCAGTTCTCTCTGTCACGCAACCTCGGGCTTTCTGTGGTTCTCGGTGAGGCTAACGCCTACTACCTTCACAGCGGCGGAGGGTTCCAGCTGGCGACGTACGACGAGATCATTGCGTCAGTCAACCAGCCGCTCGTTGCCAACCTGACCAGCACGAACAACATCGGGAAGTCGGCCGTCATCTCCGGAACGGCGACGCCGAACCAGACCGTTACGATCGGCTCCAAGACCGTCAACGTGAACGCGGACGGCAAGTGGACCATGACGGTCACCGACCTCGCGAACGGCGTGAACTCGCTCGTGGCCATCCAGAAGCGCGGTACCACGGAGATCGACCGGAAGTCCGTCTCCGTCACGATCGTCGAGGGCGGCGGCCTCTTCGGCGTCGACCAGGGCCCGGTGGAGCTCGAGCGCGGCGAGACCACGCAGGTCCCGTTCGTCGTCGAGAACCGCGTTGATCGTACGAACACCAAGGGCACGGTCGTGCTGACCGCTCCGGATGGTGCGACCTTCTCCGAGCAGGACACCGTGCAGGGCTCATGGCGACGCGTCGGCAACACCGCATGGAACGCCTCCACGTCGATCCCGCTCACCAACGGCCGCCTGTCGAACGACAACACCACCCTGACGTTCGACGCGGACTGGGCCAGCGAGCGTCCGGCCGACCAGCAGTACCGCTTCATGGTCGACGTCACCGCTGCGGAAGATGCGCCCGAGGCGCCGAGCGCGATGGAATTCGACTTCAGCGGAACGAGCAGCACGAACGACTTCCGTGCACAGGGCTCGACGTCCACCACGATCGGGACCTCCGTCGTGGACCTGACCGCCGAGGTCGCGTCGGTCGACAACGAGGCCCGCTCGGCCGTGGTGACCGGTACCGCCACCCCCGGTGCCGACATCTCGATCGGCGACGAGACGGCCAAGGCTGACGCCACCACCGGCGCCTGGTCCATCACGGTCGACGACCTCGAGGTCGGCGACAACGCCCTCGTCGTGGTCCAGAAGATCAACGACCGCGAGATCGACCGCAAGACCGTCACCGCGACGGTCGAGGGTCGCACGGAGCTGGCCCCGATCACGCTGTCCGGTCCGGCCTCGGTCACCCCGGGTCGCTCGAACACCTTCACCGGTACGGCCGAGCCCGGCGCGACGTTCCGCGTGCTCAACGTCTCCGGCACCCAGATCGTCCCCGGCACCTTCGAGGTCGGTGCCGACGGCCGCTGGAGCTTCGACCGCGTCGTCTCCAACGGTGCGTCGAACTTCCGCTTCGTCATCGAGCAGACCAAGAACGGCCAGGTCGCCAAGTCCGAGCTGTTCACGGTGAACGCGTCGGCTCTCGCACCGGTGACCGTCACCACGCCGGCCGCCGTCCGTCCGGGCCTGACGAACACCTTCGCCGGCACGGCGGAGCCCGGCGCCACGTTCCGCGTGCTCAACGTCTCCGACACCCAGATCGTCCCCGGCACGTTCGAGGTCGACACGCAGGGCAACTGGACGTTCGACCGCGTCGTCTCCGCTGGTGCGTCGAACTTCCGCTTCGTCATCGAGCAGACCAAGAACGGCCAGGTCGAGAAGTCCGAACTGTTCACGATCAACGCCGCGGCACTCGCCCCGGTGACCGTCACCACGCCGGAGCGCGTCACCCCGGGCCGCTCGAACACCTTCACCGGGACCGGTGAGCCCGGCGCGACGTTCCGCGTCCTGAACATCTCGGGCACGCAGATCGTCCCCGGCACCCACGACGTCGACGCCCAGGGCAACTGGACGTTCGACCGCGTCGTCTCCAACGGTGCGTCGAACTTCCGCTTCGTGATCGAGCAGACCAAGAACGGCCAGGTCGAGAAGTCCGAACTGTTCACGATCAACGCCGCGGACTTCGCTCCGGTCACCGTCGCCAACCGTTCCGTCACTCCCGGTGCCGTGAACACCTTCACCGGTACCGGTGAGCCCGGCGCGAGCTACCGCGTGCTGAACATCACCGGCACGCAGATCGTCCCCGGCACCTTCGAGGTCGACGCCGAGGGCAACTGGACCTTCGACCGTGCGGTCTCGCGCGGCGCGACCGAGTTCCGGTTCGCCCTCGAGCAGACCAAGAACGGCAAGGTCGAGCTCAGCGAGCTCTTCACCCTGCCGGCCGACACCAAGTAGCACCCTGGCCCCTCCCGTCCACGCGACGGGAGGGGCCTCCCCTTCTTCCGCACGGCACCACCGCCGAACGAACTCCTCGGAGAGGAAACCCGATGAACACCATGATCCGCCGCGGTCTCGCCGCCGCATCCATCGCCCTCGTCGCCGCACTCGGCGTCACGGCGTGCAGCTCGTCCGACGCGAAGGACCCCGCCCCGACCGCCTCGAGCACCACGAAGGCGGCCCAGACCACCTACAACGAGTGCATCGACGGGGCCGTGCAGCTCTGGGATGACGACGAGGACTCCGACAAGACGATCACGACCGAGGACTGCGCAGCGGCGAACCTCATCAGTTCCGACCGCACCTACGACCTCGGCACGATCGACACCATCACCGTCGAGGCGAGCAACGCCACGATCTCGGTCTCCTCGACGAAGAAGGTCTACTTCAGCGGGTCGAACAACACGCTCACCTACAAGGGGGAAGCGCCCAAGGTCGACGACCAGGGCAAGGGGAACACCATCACGGCAGCCGGCTGAGTCCGACCGCCGACGGAATCAGGAGGGGACGGGAGCATCACTTCCGTCCCCTTCTGCGCGCCGTATTGTTCTTTCAGATGTGATGTTTTACACTGGTCCAGCAACCCGACCGGAGGCTCCTCTTGAACTACCTCGCCGTCATCCGCGCCCTCCTCTCGGGCTGGTGGATCATCGCTGGTGCAACGCTCCTCGGAGCCGGTGCATCCCTCGTCATCACGAGCGTCACCCCTCCCACGTACGAGGCGTCGACCTCGTACTACGTCTCGGTCGCCGGCGAGACCTCGGCGACCGCGGGTGAGATCGCACAGGGGTCGACCGCCGCACAGCAGAAGATCAAGTCGTACATGCAACTCGCGACCTCCCCCCGCGTGCTGCAGGGCGTGATCGACGAGCTCGACCTCGACACCACCCCCGCGGCACTCGCCTCCCAGGTCACCACCTCGGTCGACGCCGTCACCGTGATCATCAAGATCGCCGTGCAGGACGGGTCCGCCAAGGCAGCGGCCACGATCGCCGAGCAGATCGGCAAGAGCCTCGCCACGGTCGTGCAGGAGATCGAGCCCACCGGCGCCGACCAAGCGCCCTCCGTCAGGCTCGAAGAGGTCACACCCGCGTCCCGACCGCTGAGTCCCATCGCCCCGCGCAAGGCCGCCGACCTCGCACTCGGTCTGCTCGGCGGTCTCGCAGCGGGCGCGGCACTCGCACTGCTCCGCGCTGCGGTCGACACGCGCGTCCGCTCCAGTGAAGACCTGGACGGCGACGTCCCCGTGGTCGGCGACATCGCGTTCGACGCCGACGCTGGTCGGCACCCGCTGATCATCCGCGACGAGGTGAACTCGGCGCGGTCCGAGGCCTTCCGCAGCCTCCGCACGAACATCCAGTTCCTCCGGACCAGCGGCGCACCGACCATCGCCGTGACCAGCGCCAGGCCGTCCGAGGGCAAGACGACCACCACCGCCAACCTCGGGATCGCCCTGAGCAAGAGCGGCATGCGGACCGTCATCATCGACGCCGACCTCCGTCGCCCGAACGTCGCCGCCGTGATGAGCCTCGAAGGCGCCGTCGGGCTCACCGATCTGCTCGTCGGCCGCGTCGAACTCGACGACGTCCTGCAGGACTGGGGCCTGGACGGCCTCTCGGTCCTGCCCGCCGGCACGATCCCCCCGAACCCCAGCGAGCTGATCGGATCCGAGGCGATGGCACGGGTCCTCGCCGAGCTGGCCGCCAACTACGACGTCGTCCTGGTCGACACACCGCCGGTCCTCGCGGTCACCGACTCGGCGCTCGTCAGCACGCTCGTGTCGACGACCCTACTGGTCACCGCCGCCAACCAGACGAAGCGTTCCGACGTCCGACTCGCGATCGAGGCACTGGCCCGCGTCGGCCAGCAGGTCGCCGGCATCGTCCTGACCAAGACCAAGCACAAGGCCTCCCGGAGCGCGTACTACCGCTCTGAGTACAAGAGCGCTCGCCCTTCTGACCGATGACAAGGACACGTCCCATGCAGTCCCCCCGCCGCACGCGCACGCTCCGCGCCAAGCGCCTCTCCGACATCGTCGGCGCCTCCCTCGCGCTCGTCGCACTCGCTCCGGTGCTCGCCGTCGTCGCCGTCCTGGTCGCGGCTCGGCTCGGTCGTCCCGTGCTGTTCCGGCAGCCCCGCCCCGGGCTCCACGGCAAGACGTTCACCATCCTGAAGTTCCGCACGATGCTCGAGCCGGACCCCGCAGCCGGACTCGTCAGCGACAGCGACCGCCTCACGCCGTTCGGTTCGTTCCTGCGGTCGACGAGCCTGGACGAACTCCCCAGCCTGTGGAACATCCTGCGGGGCGACATGAGCTTCGTCGGGCCCCGCCCGACCCTCTGCCGGTACCTCGACCTCTACACCGCCGAGGAGTCCCGCCGACACGACGTCCTGCCCGGTCTGACCGGTCTTGCCCAGGTCCGTGGCCGCAACGCGCTCCCGTGGCCCGAGCGCCTCCGGTCGGACGTCGAGTACGTCGACACCGTGTCGCTCGGCCTCGACCTCCGCATCCTCCTCCGCACGGTCGTCGTCGTGCTCCGACGCGAGGGCATCGCCGCGCCGGGCCACGTCAGTTCCGACGACTTCGAGGGGACCGCGGCGATGACGGGTGGATCACGGTGAGGACCGTCTGGATCGTCAACCACTACGCGCACCACCGCGAGCGGGACGGCCGCGCGACCCGCCACCAGCACCTCGCCGCGAGTCTGACCGAGCACGGGTGGCGCACGGTGGTCATCGCTGCCGGCACAGACCACCCGTCCGGCCGCTCCCACCTGCACGGGACGACGCTGCGCGAGCGTTGGACGGGCGACGGGTACGAGTTCTGCTGGCTCCGCGGAGTCGACCACCGTGGTGCCGGCGCCCGCCGAGCGATGCGTCGCATCGCCGACATCGGCCTGTTCACCGCGCTGCTGCTCCGGCCGGGTTCGCTCCGAGGGCTCCCCCGACCGGACGTCGTGATCGGTGGGTCCTTCCATCCCCTGGCCGCATGGGGCGCCTCGGTGCTCGCTCGACGGATGGACGTGCCGTTCGTCTTCGAGCCGCGCGACCTCTGGCCGGAGTCAGCCCTCGGGCTGGCGGGCATGACCGAACGGCACCCGGTGGTCCGGCTGCTCCGACGGCTGGAACGGACCGTCGTCCGTCGGGCAGCGCACATCGTCTCCCCGCTCGAGGGCGTCGGCCGGTACTACGCCGACCGCGGTCAGCCCACGCCCTTCACCTGGGTCCCGAACGGTGTCGCGCTCGACGAGCAAGCCGGCGAGCCCGATGAGCCCGCGGACGAGCCCGACGCACCCGACGCTGGCAAGAACGAGCCCGCTGACGACCGCTTCACGGTCACCTACATCGGCTCGATGGGGCCGGCGAACGCGCTCGAAGCCGTCCTCGACGGCTTCGACCTCGCCGCCCGCCGGGCAGCCGCGAGCGGCGGCCGGCGTCTGGTGCTCCGCATGGTCGGGGACGGATCGGACGTCAGCGCGCTCCGGGAACGCGCGTCGCGCCTCCAGGCCGGCGTGGACGTGATCTGGGACGGACGGGTGCCGCAGGACGACGCCCGCCGCATCGGACGCCGAGCGGACTGCCTGGTCGTCAACATGCACGACCTGCCGCTCTACCGACACGGCGTCTCGATGAACAAGCAGTACGAGTACATGCTGCTCGGCCGCCCGCTGCTCGTCGGAGCACCCGTCACGCTCGAACCGGTGGTCGCTTCGGCCAGCGGCCTGCACGTCCGGCCGGACGACCCCGAGGCGATCGCCGAGGGCATCCTCGCGCTCGCGGCGATGCCCGCCGCCGAACGCGAGGCCATGGGTGCCCGCGGCCGCGACCACGTCGTCCGCGAGCACGACTACCGCCGGCTGGCCGGCGTCCTGGCCGGCGTCCTCGACGACACCGTCGCCGCCTGACCCTCCCCTGTCCCGTCCTGTCCCGTCCCGTCCCGTCCCGTCCGAGGAAACCCGAGCATGCTCCCCGACATCGTCCACGTCTCCAGCGCCCACCCCTGGGTCGACAACCGCGTCCACCTGCGGGAAGCCGCGGCAGCCGCCGACGCCGGCTACCGCGTCCGCCTCATCGCGGTCGAGTCCGACCTCGGCGCCCCACCCACGGCCGTCGAGGTGGTGCGGATCCCACGGCGAGCGCGTGTCCGGCGCATGGTCGTGTCGACGACGCAGGCACTCGCCCTCGCGCTGCGGTCGCGTGCCCGCGTGGTGCACCTGCACGATCCCGAGCTCATCTGGACCATCCCGGTGCTCCGGCTTGCCGGTCGCACCGTCGTCTACGACGCGCACGAGGACCTGCCCGACCAGGTCTGGGGCAAGGACTACCTGACCCACCGGCAGCGTGCCGTGTTCGCGTGGCTCTCGCACGGGCTGCTCCGCGTGGCCGGGACGGCGAACCGGGTGGTCACCGCGACCGAGTGGACCGGACGCCGGTTCCCGGCACCGCGCCGGATCGCGATCCACAACTTCCCCTTCGCGCGTCCGGAAGACGACGCCCAGGTCGGCCTGGAGGCGCGGCCCGCCCTGGTCGCGCACGTCGGGGTCCTGAGTCATGACCGTGGCATCGACGTGCTCGCGTCCGTCGTCGAGGAACCGTCGTTCCCGGCCGGATGGCGGGTCGAGATGGTCGGCTCGATCGACCGGGCGACGTCGACGGAGCGGTTGCGTGCCGCCGAGGCCACCGGCCGTGCTGTGCACGGCGGCGTCGTCGGTCCGATGGAGGCGCGCGACCTGCTCCTCCGCGCCCGGATCGGCGTGGTCCCCTTCCGTCGGACGCCCGTCACCGACCAGATCTTCCCGACGAAGCTGTTCGAGTACCTCGCGGCCGGACTCGCCGTCATCGCCACCGACATCCCCCTGTGGCGGCACCTGTTGCGCGGGGTCGAGTGCGTGACCTTCGTCCCCGCTGACGATCCCACGGCCATCGCCGAGGCGATCCGCCGGTACGCGGACGACCCCGCGCTCCTCGAGCGGCACGGCGCCGAGGCCCGACGGGCTGCCGCGCGGTTCACCTGGGCGCCGGAGGCCGAGCGGCTGGTCGAGATGTACGACGAACTCCTGCCCGGCGTCCGCGCAGCACGATCGACGCCGACGGCCACCCGGTGACGCGGGCGACGATCGACCGGGCCGAGCTCGCACGTCCGGTCGGACGGGTGACGGGCGTGTTCGTCGCGGTCGGGCTCCTCGGCCTCACGATGAACTGGATCTCGGCGAACCTCGTCGCACCGATCTTCTCGTACCTGGGGTACGGCTACGTCCCCGCACCCTGGCAGGCACTGCTCGTCGTCATCGTGCTGACGACCGGGGTGGCACTGACGCTCCCCCGGGTGCTCGTCCGGCCGTCGCACGTCGTGCTCTGGACGATCTTCGTGGTGTGCGTGAGCCCGACGATGATCATGAGCATCTCGACCGGGTACGTGTCCACCGCCACGGCGATCGCGCTGAGTGCCGCGGTCGGGACGGCGTTCGCACTGGTCAGCCTGGCCACGCCGAGCGTCGCGACTGCTCCGGCAGCCCGGGTCGAGCCGGCGGACGACGTGCTGGTCATCGGCGCGCGGCGGATCGACCGTGGCACGCTCACCTGGCTGGTGTGCGGCCTCTACTCCCTCGTCACGTACGGCCTGATGGCGGCGACGGTCGGCATCCACATCCGGTTCCTGGCGCTCGACGACATCTACGAGGTGCGTGCCGACTACTCGGCCGACGTCGGGACCGGCGGTGCCCTCGGGTACCTGTTGACCGGTCAGGCGTACGTGATCAACCCGTTGGTCCTCGCGCGCGGCATCTTCCGTCGCCGCCCGTCCCTGGTGGTCCTCGCCCTGGCCGGGCAGTTCCTGCTGTACTCGAGCACCGGGTTCAAGGCGGTCCTGTTCTCGTTCATAGCCGTCCTCGGCATGGCGGTGCTGTTCCGGGGCGCGAAGCCGGCGCGGTCACTCGCCTTCCTCGGCGCGCCCCTCGCGATCATGATCGTCTCCGCGGTCGCCGACGAGGTGCAGGGCGGCATCACCTGGACGTCGGTGTTCACCCGCCGCTTCATGCTGACGCCGGGGCTGCTGTCCTCGGTGTACGTCGACTACTTCTCCGACAACCCTGTCGCCCGGTACGGGTACTCGTTCCTCAGCCCCTGGATCGAGTACCCGTACGATCTGCCGCCGCCGAAACGGATCTCCGACTACCTGGTGCCCGGGTCGGTGGGCTACGCGAACGCCAACCTGTTCGCCGACGGCTTCGCGAACCTGGGGTGGATCGGGATCTTCGTCGCGGCGGCCGCGCTGTTCGTCTGGCTGCGGTTCCTCGACGGCGCGAGCCGGGGACTCCCGATGCGGGTCGCGGCGATGGCAGTGGTGATGCCGAGCATCATGCTGTCCAACACCTCCATCTTCACGGCGATGCTCTCGCACGGGCTGCTGATGGGGACGCTGATCCTGCTGATCGCCCCGCGCAGCGGCTGGGAGCGGGCCTCGCCCAGACGGCGGCCCACCGCTCCGGGCGACGATCGGCTGCGAGCACGATCCCGGACCGGCCGCCGCTCGGCACTCGTGGGCGGAGCACCCGCACCCGGGCTGTCACAGGCAGCGGCACCGGCGCCGATGCAGGTCGCGGGGCGCCGCGGTGCTGCCGCACGTGCGTGGACCGCTGGCCGGACCGACCGGCGGAAGGTGCCGGGGCGTCGGGCAGCTCAGCCCTCGCGGACCCGGAGCACCGCGCCGGCACCGGCCACGACCTCGGTCGTCGCCGCGGCCCAGTCGTTGTCCACGAGCACCAGGTCGTTGGCCGTCTGGCGGCACAGCACCCCGTAGACGGCACCGCTCTCGACGCTGCCCTCGTACCGGTTGCCCACCAGGTGCCCGCGGTTCTCGGTGGCGCGGACGTCGATCGCGACCGACGTCGCCGTGCCCTGTCGCCGCAACCCCGCGATCCGGTTGCCGACGAGCATGATGCCGTCGTTCGAGTGGTACAGGGAGAGCCCGCGACGGACTC
The DNA here is from genome assembly GCF_003234435.1 of Curtobacterium sp. MCLR17_044. NCBI lineage: Bacteria > Bacillati > Actinomycetota > Actinomycetes > Micrococcales > Microbacteriaceae > Curtobacterium > Curtobacterium sp. MCLR17_044. The sequence goes on from NZ_QKTC01000003.1 coordinate 40,681, forward strand.
CGCCCGGGCAGTGGTTGTGCGCGACGATCAGGTGCCGCGTCAGGTAGACGAGCACGGCCCCGTCGCGGTCGCCGTCCCCGTACCCCGTCACGGTGTTGCGGAGGACGATGCCGTTCGCCCGTTCGGCGGGGTCACCGACGGTCTCGCCCGCGCCGCGGATGACGATGCCGGACCCGGGGCCGGACGTCGTGCGGCGGACGACGTTGTCGATGACCGAGCAGTCGAGGGGCGCGTACTTCGTGGCGCCGGCGTTCGCCTCGTCCTTCGAGGGGACGACGGCGATCCCCACCCGGCAGTTCTCGACGAGGTTGCGGAGGATCGCGATGGACTGCCCGCCGTGGGTGTCGATGCCTTCCCACGCGGGGACGTCGGAGACGTGGTTGTCCGCGATGACGATCCGGGCCGAACGTGGTGCGCCGAGGAGTCCGGTGGTGGTCGCGCGGACGGCTTCGATGCCGTACGAGTTCAGGTACGGCGCAGGCTGGGTCACCCGGGCGATGCGGTTGCCGCGCACCGTGCCGTCGGTGCACGAGAACATGAGCACCCCGGCGTAGCCGACGTCGGCGATGACGCAGTCCGCGACGGTGAACGCCATGCAGTGGTCGAGCAGGACACCGTCGTGGGAGAAGTCGCGGATGTCGGCGCCGTGTATCCGGACGTCGCGGAACGGCCGGGTGACGGTGCCGACGACGTGGACACCCCGACCGAGTCCGGAGTGGTCCGCCCCGGAGCCACGGAGGACCGCGTCGATGATGGTGACGTCCGACGCGGCGACGACGACCAGGTCGATGTCGCGGGTGGTGGAGAGCGATCCGCCGACGAACCGGATCGTCATCGCGCGGTCGATCCGCAGCGGCTCGGACAGCGCCCAGTGCCGAGTCACGACGAGCACGGCACCCGCGTCGGTGGCCGCGACGGCGTCCTGCAACCGGGCGACCCCGGCGTCGGTCACCGTCCGGGCCGTGTCTGCTGGCGCGGGACTCGAGCGCCCGGACGCGGCAGCCGGCCGGGTCCCGGTGGCGAGCAGCGCGGCGGGGATCGCTCCGGCCGCGCCGAACAGCGCACCCCGTCGGCTGACGACCGACCGGGGTGTCCGGAGCGGCGTCACCGCCCGACGGCTTCCGGCATCGGCGAGGCGCCGGACAGGGAGCGGTACAGGTCGAGCAGCACGTGCTCTTCGTGGTCCCACCGGAAGCGTTCGAGCACCAGGGCGCGGCCGGCTTCGGCGTGCCGTCGCAGCAGGTCAGGATCGCCGTCGTACCGGCGGAGTGCGGCCACGACGGCCTCCGGGTCACCCGGTGGCACCCACGTCGCGCAGTCGGCGCCGTCGAGCAGCTCCCGCCAGAGTGGGACGTCGGTTGCGACGACCGCCAGGCCGGCCGCCAGGTACTCGAAGAGCTTCGTGGGGATCGACGCCGCGTAGGCCGGCGTCGGCAGGAGTGGGAGGAGCCCGACGCGAGCCGTCACCAACAGGTCGCGGGCCGAGTGCGGTGCCAGGACGCCCCGGTGGTCGATGCGCCCGGTGTCGACCAGTGCGTCGAACGCACCGCGGTCGACCGCCGAGTCGATCGGACCGGCGGTGACCACACGCCAGCCGTCCGGGAGCCCGGGTGAGGCCGCGACGCCGGTCAGGACGTCGATCCCCCGGTCGCGGCTCATCGACCCGAGGTAGACAGCCACCTGACCACGAGCAGCGGCCGGCGGGGCGTCGGTGTCCTGGGCACGGAGCCGTGGGACGTTCCGGACCAGGACGGTCCGGTCGGCGCGGAAGCGGCGCGCGATGGTCGGCGTCGCGGCCACCACGGTGCGTGACCGGCGTGCGAGGACCACTGCCGCGTGCGCCGCCACCGTGCTGCCACGGCGGGCGACGGGGCCGAGGTACTCCTTGCCCCGCACCTGCTCCGGCAGGTCTTCGTGGGCGTCGTACACCACCGTCCGGTGCAGCACCCGCAGGAGCGGGAGCGCCCAGAGCAGTTCGGGGTCGTGCAGGTGCACGATCGGCGCCCGTGACGAGAGTGCCGCCCCGATGACCTGGACCGAGGACACCAGGACCCGTCGCCCGCGACGCCGAGCCGGGATGCGTCGGACGTACACCCCCGTCTCGGGATCGGGCAGGTGCCAGTCCGGATCAGCACCGGCACCGGCGGCAGCGACGGCGACCAACGCCGTGCGGTACCCGGCACGCGCTGCGCTCGCCGCAGCACGGAGGTGCACTCGGTTGTCGGTCCACGGGTGGGCGCTCGAGACGTGGACGATGTCGAACGGGCGGGGTCGAGGGGCCATGCAGCGAAACTATGGGGCGTTTCTGCCCCCGAGCGAGTTATCTACATGTTGCATTCCAGTAGCCAGGCCCGCTCACGGCATCGCGCCGAGCAGATCATCGTCGTGGTGGCGGGCCGCCCGCACCACGAGCAGCAGGACCGCCGCGTAGGAGACCGTCATCGCCGAGGCGAGCGCAACGAGCACGACCGGCATCGGGGCCCCGAGCACGGACGGCACGAGCACCGCGGCGGCGCACACCACGAGACGCGATGCGTCCCACGTCAGCTGTGCCCCCTGCCGCTGCAGCATCGACAGCACCTGCGTGACCGGCGATGCGGCGACCTGGACCGCGAACGCCGGCACGAGGACCTGGGCGTAGGTTCCGGAGACCGCCCACTCCGCACCGAACACGGTCGAGAACACGGCGGGTCCGAGCAGCACGACGACGAGCACCGCGACCGCACCCGCGGTGGCGAGACGCACGACGAGCCGCAGGACGAGTCGGCGCACGGGATCGCCGGACCGGATGCGGAGCCCGAACGCCCCCGCGGCGTACTGCGCGGTCGCGTCGGCGACCATGCCGACGGGCGCACCGAGCACCCGCATCGTGAGGGCGACGAAGCCCGCGGCGACGCTGCCGTGCAGCGCCGCGATGAGCAGACCCGGAGCCTGCTGGCCGACGACGTTCAGCATCGAGGACCACGGCGTGATGACGAGGAACCGCCGGTGGTGACGGGCGGCGGCCGAGAGCGACCGACGGGTGATCCGCTCGCCGTCACCCCGCCGGAACCGGACCATCCCGAGCACGGCCGCGATCCGGCCGACCGCCAGGCCACCCACCAGCCCGACCGGACCGGCCGCGGCCATCGCCAGGTTCCAGGCGGACTGGCCGATGCCCTGGCAGGCGTTGCGCACAGCGATGGACCGGTGCTGCTGCCGTCGCGCGAGCACGGCCGAGGCGATCCGTTGCGCCCCCACCGCGACGACCGTCACGGGGACGGTCCACCACAGGTCCTCGAGGGCCGGTGCGGTGAACCACCGTGCCGCGTCACCGCGGAGGACCCAGGCAGCCCAAGCGGTGCCTGCACCGACGACCAGCGTCGAGAGCAGACCGAGTGCGACCAGCGCGCTGGTCGTCGCCCGGTCGTGTGCGACGATCAGCGCGCGGTCGGTACCGAGCGTCGCTCCGGCTCCGAGGATGCTCGCGACCGCCGTGACGACCGCGAGCGTACCGAAGTCCGCCGGGGTGTACAGCCGCGTCAGCAGCGGCGAGATCGCCACGACCAGGCCCTGTCCGAGGACCGTGCCGACGAGGATCGTCGCGATCGCCGGGAGGCGCCGTCGGGGCGAGGACCGCACGGTGTCAGGCCACGGGGACCACGGGCGGAGCACCGATCGCGGTCACCGTGGCGGACGCCCACCGTTCGACGTCGAGGACCCGTCGGCCGTCGACGACCGTGCGGACGCCGGGGACCCGGGACTCGTCCCACGTCGCGTACTCGGCGTGGTCGGCCTGCACGACCGCGGCGTCGACGGGCTCGCCGTCGGTGTGGGGCTCGAAGCCGAGACGGCGGAGTTCGTCGTCGGAGTAGAGCGGGTCGGAGACCGTCACGAGCGCGCCGTGCGCCCGGAGTGCGTCGACCGTGCCGAACACTCCGGAGAAGGCGGTCTCCTTCACGCCGCCACGGTAGGCGGCACCGAGGACGACGACCCGCTGGCCCCGCAGGTCCCCGTGCAGGCGCTCGAGGAGGTCGACCGCGTGGGCCGGCATCGCGGCGTTCCTGGCACGTGCGGCACGGACGACCGTGGCCTCCGGGTCGTTCCAGAGGTACAGCCGCGGGTACACCGGGATGCAGTGACCGCCGACCGCGATCCCGGGGCGGTGGATGTGGCTGTACGGCTGGGAGTTGCAGGCGTCGATGACCGCGGCGATGTCGATGGACTGCCGTTCGGCGAACCGGGCGAACTCGTTCGCCAGCGCGATGTTGACGTCGCGGTAGGTGGTCTCGGCGAGCTTCGCGAGCTCGGCGGCCTCGGCGGTGCGGAGGTCCCAGACGCCGTTCGGCCGACCGAGGTCGTCGCGCTCGTCGAACTGCAGCACCGCTTCGTAGAAGGCCCGGCCGCGCGCCGAGCCCTGGTCGGAGAGACCACCGACGAGCTTCGGGTAGCGCCGGAGGTCGGCGAACACCCGGCCGGTCAGGACCCGCTCCGGCGAGAAGACGACGTGGAAGTCCTGCCCCTCGACGAGTCCGGAGCGGGCCTCGAGCCGGGGCGCCCAGCGGCCACGGGTCGTCCCGACCGGCAGCGTCGTCTCGTACGCGACCAGGGTGCCGGGTCGCAGGTGGTCGCCGATCGTGTCGGTGGCGGCGTCCATCCAGCCGAAGTCGGGGATGCCGTCGGCATCGACGAAGAGCGGCACGACGACCACGACGACGTCGGCGCCGGGGATCGCTGCCGAGGCGTCCGTGGTCGCGCGGAGCAGCCCCGCGGGGACGACCTCACGCAGGCCGTCGGCGAGCCCGTGCTCGCCGGGGAACGGCTCGGTCGCAGCGTTCACGGCGTCGACCACCCCGCTCGCGACGTCGAGGCCGGTGACGTGTGCACCGGATCGTGCGTACTGGACGGCCAGCGGGAGCCCGATCTTGCCGAGACCGACGACGACGACGTTCATGCTGCTGCTCCTTCGGCGTCCGTGCCGAGCTGCACGGTCTGCTGGATCCGCGAGGACTCGAGGACGGCCTCGGCGACGAGCACCGTCCGGAGGCCGTCGCGGAGGGTGACGATGTCCGACGGCCGCCCGAGCACGGCGTCGCGGAACGCCTCGTGCTCGACCAGGAGCGGCTCGCGCTTGGTGATGGCGAACCGGGTGCTGGCCCCCTCGGACACACCCCGGAACGCGGCGACCTGGTCCCACTCGGTCTGGACGGTGCCGTTCTCGTGGAAGGTCAGGTCGGCGGTGAGGGTGTCGGCGACGAACGTGCCGCGGTCACCGGTGACGATCAACAGACGTTCCTTGTACGGGGTGAGCCAGTTCACGAGGTGCGAGGTCAGGGTGCCGTCGGCCAGGCGTCCGGTGACGGTGACGAGGTCCTCGTGGGGACGCCCGCTCTTGGTGCCCGCGAGCGCTCCGACGTGGACGAACGGTGACCGGGCGATCCACGACGTCGAGTCGATGTCGTGCGTGGCGAGGTCCTTCACGACGCCGACGTCCGCGATCCGTGCGGGGAAGGGCCCCTGGCGACGCGTGACGATCTGGTAGACGTCGCCGAGCTCACCGGCGTCGAGCCGCTGTCGCAGCGCCTGGAGCGCCGGGTTGTAGCGCTCGATGTGGCCCACGGCACCGACGAGTCCGGCGCGGTCGAAGGCGGCCACGAGGCGCGCGGCAGCCGGACCGTCGACCGCGACGGGCTTCTCGATCAGGGCGTGCACCCCCGCCGCGGCGAGTTCCAGACCGACGGCTTCGTGGTGCGCCGTGGGGACCGCGACGACCGCGGTGTCGAGGCCGAGTGCGACGAGCTCACCGACGGACCGGACGACCGGCACGCCCTGGGCGACGTCGTGCTGGTCACCGAGGGCATCGGCGACGCCGACGAGCTCGACCCCCTCGAGCGACCGGAGGACCCGGGCGTGGTGCCGCCCCATCATCCCGAGGCCGATGACCCCGGCCCGCAGCACCCCGCTCATCGTCCGGCCCCGGCGAGGGTGTTGACGGCCTCGACGACGCGGTCGAGCTGCGAGAGCGTCAGGGTCGGGTAGACGGGGAGCGCGAGGACCTCGGACGCGGCACGCTCGGTCTCGGGCAGGTCGAGGTCGTGTGCGAACGACGGGAGGCGGTGGACGGGCGTCGGGTAGTAGACCCCGGTCCCGATGCCGAACTCGGAGCGCAGTGCGGCCGCGAAGCCGTCGCGGTCGGACGGCACCCGCACGACGTACTGGTGGAAGACGTGCTCGGCTCGGGGGTCGGTCGTCGGTGCCACCACCCCGTCGAGTTCACGGCTGAAGTAGGCCGCGTTCGCCTGCCGCTGTGCGGTCCACCCGAGCACCTTGCGGAGCTGCACACGCCCGATCGCGGCGTGGATGTCGGTCATCCGCGCGTTGAAGCCGATGACCTCGTTCGCGTAGCGCTGCTCCATGCCCTGGTTCCGCAGCAGCCGGAGCATCCGGTCCACCGCGGCATCGCGGGTCGAGACCATGCCCCCTTCGCCCGCGGTCATGTTCTTGGTGGGGTAGAGGCTGAACGCCGCGGCGTCGGACGAACTGCCGACGCGCGTGCCGGCCCACCGGGCTCCGTGAGCCTGCGCAGCGTCCTCGACGACGAGCAGGTCGTGCTCCTCGGCGATCCGGGTGATCGCGGTCATGTCGGCCGGGTGCCCGTAGAGGTGCACCGGCATGACCGCGCGGGTCGCCGGGGTGACGGCGGCCCGGACAGCCGCCGGGTCCACGCAGTAGGTCAGGGGATCGATGTCGACGAACACCGGCTCGGCGCCGACGAGTCGTACCGCGTTCGCCGTGGCCGCGAAGGTGAACGAGGGGACGATGACCTCGTCACCCGGACCGATGCCGAGCGCGACGAGCGCCAGGTGCAGTGCAGCGGTGCCGCTGTTGACCGCGGTGACCGCGGCTCCGGCGACGAGGACGTCGCCGAACTCGCGCTCGAAGGCGGCGACCTCGGGGCCCTGTGCGAGCCCGCCGCCTTCGAGCACGGCATCGACGGCGCGGCGTTCTTCGAGGCCGATGAGGGGCTTCGCCGCGGGGATGAGTTCGAGTGTGGTGGTCAACGGATCGCCTCGATCGTGTCGGTGGTCTCGGAGTGGAGGAAGCGGTCACCGGTCTCGGTGCAGACCAGCGTGCGGTCGTCGACCTGCGCCAGCCGTCGGCCGGTCCGGCTCACCCAGCCGATGCGGCGGGCGGGGACCCCGGCGACGAGCGCGTGGTCCGGGACGTCGTGGACGACGACGGCGCCGGCCGCGACCATCGCCCACCGGCCGATGCGGATGGGGGCGACGCAGAGCGCCCCGGCGCCGATCGACGCGCCGTGCTCGACGACGACGGCCGTGGGCCGCCAGTCGTCGGCGTCCTGCACGGAGCCGTCCGGGTTGATCGCCCGCGGCGTGTTGTCGTTGGTGAGGACGGCACCGGGGCCGATGAAGACTCCGTCGCCGACGACCGCCGGTCCGTAGACGAGGGCGCCGTTCTGGATCTTGCAGCGGGCACCGATCTGGACGCCGGCGCCGATCGTGACGCCGCGGCCGACGAGGGTCTCGCTGCCGACGGACGCGTGCGCCTCGACGTGGGAGTCGTCCCAGATGCGGACCCCGGGAGCGACGGCCGCCGAGGGCGACACGACGGCTGCCGGGGCGATGAACGCCGTCGGGAGGGTGGGACTGGGGGTCATGGGTGCGCTTCCGGATCAGGCGCGGCGGGACCTCCGCTGCCGGACCACCATACGATATACCGGTACGACATATCAAGTGTGATGATTGCGAGTGTGATGCGATCGCACCGCAGCCCCGGCGCCGGACGCCGGTAGTGTCGTCCCGTGCGATGGAGTCGAGTGAACTGGCCCTCCGTTGGCTACGTCTCCCTCGAGGACTTCGACGGCCAGCGCGAACACGTGACCCGGTTGCTCGAGGACGCCCCGCCCACGGTCGCCGCGCTCCTGACCGTCAAGTGGACCGACTCACGGATCGAACGCTGGGTCGTGGAGTCCGCCGACGCCGTCGTCGACCCGGACGCCGACGAGGACGACGTGACGACCCCCGTCGACCTGCCAGGGCACGGTGTACCCGACCCGGTCGTCGTGCACGCCGACATCGTGGTGCGCAACGACGAGGTCCTCGACACCCCGAGCGGCCTGTGGCGCCGCTGGAACCACGCCAGGGTGTCGCTCCGGCTCCGGGACGCCGTCATCGACCCGCCGGGTCTCGACGCCGCAGCACTGCTCGCCGGTGACGCCCACGTCGCCCGGGGCGAACTCGAGTACCTGAACGAGCACGACGCCTGGGAACTCCGCCTGCTGATCTCCCCCGTCGGCGAGGTCGCGATCCGGTTCCGGGGCGTCCGGGTGGCGATCCGGAGCGTCGCCGAGAGCGTGTACGCCGACCTCGAGGCGCGCCCGGCACGCGGCTGGCACGGCCCGGTGCCGGACGGCTGGGTCGAGTGGACGACCGAGGTGGTGCGGGCAGCGGCCTACGGCGACCTCGGCGGACTGCACCTGGCCGACGACGCGAGCGACGTCGACGACGTCGATCCCCGCTGGGGCTTCGCCCCGCTGCACGCCGCCGCGTGGTTCGACCACCCCGAGATGCTCGAGGAGCTCCTGCGCCGCGGCGCGACCCTGCAGCTGGAGGACACCGAGGGGCGGACGCCGCTGACGCTGGCGATCGACCGCGACGCGCGACGGGCGGTCGACGTGCTGGTCGGAGCAGGTGCCGACCTGGAGGCCCGTGACGGCGACGGCAACACCCCGATCGTCCGCGCTGCGTGGGGCGGGCACGCCGCGATCGTGCGTGCCCTCGCCACCGCGGGTGCGGACACCAGGGCGCGCGGGCCACGGGGCGCGACGCTGCTGATCGCGGCCGTCGATTCCGGCGACCTCGACACGGTCCGCGTCGTGCTGTCGCTCGACGTCGACCGGGACGCCGTCGACGACGAGGGCTCGACCGCCGCGGACCGCGCGGAGCTGCTCCGCGAGACGGCCGTCGCCGACCTGCTCGCCGCCGCCTGAGCGCTGTCCGCACCACGGCCCGTGGGCCGACCCGTGCCGGACGTGACGAAGCGCGGCGGACGGGAGCAGGGCCTCCCGTCCGCCGCGCGCCTGCGGGATCGACCGTCCTAGACGGTGACCGACTCGAGGGCGTTCGCCTGCGCGACCCGCCCGTACCAGCGGGCGGAGTCCTTCGGCGTGCGCTCGAAGGTCTCGCGGTCCCACGCGACCAACCCGAACGTCGGGCGGAAGCCGGAGGCCCACTCGTAGTTGTCCAGGAGCGACCAGTGCTGGTAGCCGAGGACCTCGATGCCGTCCTCGATGCAGCGGTGGATGCCCTCGAGGGCGCCCTGCGTGTACGCCTGCCGGCGGGAGTCGTCGGCGGTGGCGATGCCGTTCTCGGTGATCATCAGCGGGACACCGCCGGAGAGCTCCCACGCGCTGCGGAGCCCGTCGGCCGAGGCCTCGGGGTAGAACTCCCAGCCGGTGAGGGTCGTCTCGACGTCGTCGGCGACGGGCAGGGGCCCGTCCGGACCGATGAACGTGCGGGTGTAGGCCTGCACGCCCAGGAAGTCGTCGCCGGCGGCCTGCTCGAGGTACCAGTCGTCGCGCGGGTACCCGTACTCGCGGAGCATGGCGTCCGCCCCGGGCTCGCCGGACGACTTGAAGGCCTGCGTCGCGATGGTCCACCCCGACTGGAGGCCCGACACCTGTGACAGGACCTCGCGCGACCGCTTGTGGCTGGCCAGCAGGGCGTCGGCGACGCCCAGGTCCGGGTTCGGCAGGCCGAACGCCACCAGGTTGGCCGCGTCCTCGCCGCCTGCGAGCATCGCCGCGATGTTCGGCTCGTTGATCGTGCAGACGTAGCGGACACCGTCCTGCACCACGGGGAGCGCGGCCTCGGTGTAGCGGGCGAACAGGTCGGCGGCGTCGGGTGCCCGCCAGAAGCCGTCGCGTTCGAACCAGCGCGGCACGGTGAAGTGCATGAGGGTGACGATCGGCTCGATGCCGAACTCGTGGCAGGCGTCGACCATGCGGCGGTAGTGGTCGACCTCGGCACGGCTGACGAACCCGCGCTCGGGCTCGATGCGGGCCCACTCGATGCTGAACCGGTAGGAGTTCAGCCCGAGCTCGGCCGCGATGCGGATGTCCTCGCGGTACCGGTGGTAGCTGTCCGCCGCGTCACCCGAGGGCTCGACGATGGTGGTGTCCGGCTCGTGCTCGTGCACCCACCAGTTGCTGTTGACGTTGTTGCCCTCGATCTGGTGGGCGGCGGTGGCGGCACCCCAGAGGAAGCCGTCGGGGAACTGCAGCGTGGAGATGATGGTGCCTTTCAGTGCTTGTTCGAGTCAGTGCTGGCTCAGGAATGCGTCGAAGACGGCGACCGTCCCGAGCGGGTTCTCGACCTGGGGGCCGTGGTAGCTCGAGGGGATGACGACGTACTCGGCGCCGGTCTGCTCGGCCATCGCCCGCTGCCACGGGATCGGCCAGGCGTTGTCCCACTCGCCGTGGGCGACGAGGACCGGCAGGCCGGTGGCGCGCAGGGCGTCGGAGGCGTCGGTGTGGTCCTCGAGGATGTGTCCACCGGCGACGACGCTGAGCGGGCTCGTCGCGTCGAAGCGGTCGCGCACCATCCGGACGTCGTCGGGCAGCTCGGCGTCGGGGCGGTACGCCCAGAGCGGGTTCGTCGAGTCGAACAGCTGCCGGAGGTTCCCGCCGGTGTCGTGCAGGATCGTCAGCTCGGCGACCTTGCGGTACGGCCACCCGTGCGGCCCGGAGCAGAACTGCACGACGTCGCGGAACGCCGTCGGGTCCTGGAGCGCGGCGGCCCGGACGATCACCCCGCCGAGCGAGTGCCCGATCAAGTGCACGGGGGCACCGTCGTCGAGCAGGCGCGCGACCCGGACGACGTCGGCGGCTTCTTCGTCGAGGGAGTAGTCCCGCGGTTCGGTCGGTGCTGCCGAGTCGGCCTGACCGCGCCGGCTGATCGCGACCGCGGTCCACCCGGCGTCGCGGAGGACGGGCAGGAAGGTCCGCCAGTCCTCCTTCGAGCCGGTGTACCCGGGGACGATGAGCACGGTGCCCTTCGACACCCCCTCGGGCACGATCCGGTAGGCCGTGAGCCGCCCGACCGGGACGTCGATCCCGACGACGTCGACGCCGTCCGGGGTGGGCAGGTGCCCGAACGGCGGGACCGTCGGGAAGTCGTGCAGGTTCGTCATGCGCGCAGGGTCCTCCGCGGGTTGGGAACGGCGTCGAGGAGGGCGATCGTGTACGGGTCCTGCGGGTCCTGCAGCACCTGGGCCGTGTGACCCCGCTCGACGACGGCGCCCTCGTGGAGCACCATGATGTCGTCCGTGATGAGCCGCGCACTCAGCAGGTCGTGCGTGATGTAGAGGAGCGAGACGCCCCACTGCTCGCGGAGGTCCTCGAGCAGTGCGAGCACACCGGCGCGCAGCGTCACGTCGAGCATCGAGACCGGCTCGTCGGCGATGATCACCTGCGGGTCGCTCGCGAGCGCCCGGGCGATCACCACGCGCTGCCGCTGCCCGCCGGAGAGCTGGTGCGGGAGCTTCTGCGCGAACTGCTCGACCGGGGTGAGCCCGACCGTCTCGAGCAGCTCGAGCACCCGGCGTCGGGCATCGCGCCCGGTCAGCCCGGTGTAGTTCGCGATCGGCCGGGACAGCGTGTACTCGACCGTGTGCAGCGGGTTGAGCGCCGAGTACGGGTCCTGGAAGACCATCTGCACCTCGGAGCGGAGGTCCCGCAGGCCGCGCTTGCCGAGGCGGGCGACGTCGAGGTCCCCGAACCGGACCGTGCCGGTGGTCGGCTTCTCGACGCCGGTGAGCAGCTTCGCGATGGTCGACTTGCCCGAACCGGACTGGCCGACCAGGGCGAGCGACTGCCCGGGCTCGAGGGTGAACGACACGTCGCGCACGGCCTGCACCGGCTGCTCACCGCGGCGGGGAGCCGGGTAGGTCTTCACGATGTGGTCGACGACGATCGGGTTGCGGGCGGCACTGCGCTCGCGGGAGCCGACGGTGCTGAACGACGAGGTCGTCTCCTGCCGCTTCTCGCCGGCCTCGGCGCGGAGCGAGCGGTCCGGGAAGCCCGGCAGCGACACCACCTCGGCGCGGGGGTCGGCGTAGTGCGACAGGAGCATCTGCGTGTACTCGTCCTGCGGGTCGCGGAGGATCTCGCGGGAGCCGCCGTCCTCGACGATCCGGCCCTCGTGCATGACGAGGACGCGCTCGGTGGCCTCGAGGACGATGCCGAGGTCGTGGCTGATCAGGATCGCGGTGAAGCCCTCGGTGCGCTGCAGCTCGATGATGGTGTCCATCACGGCGTGCTGCACGAGGACGTCGAGCGCCGTCGTCGGCTCGTCGAACACCATGAGCTGCGGCTCGAGCGAGAGCGCCAGCGCGATGGAGACGCGCTGCCGCATGCCGCCGGAGAGCTCCCCGGGGAACCGGGCGAGCATCGACGTCGGCAGCTTCACCTTCTCGATGAGCTCCTTCATCCGGGCGTCCCAGCGGTCGCGCGACACGTGGCCGTGCGCCTTGAAGACGTCGATGAAGTGGTTCCGGATGGTGCGCACCGGGTTGAGCGCGTTCATGCCGGACTGCAGCACCATGGCGAAGCCGCCCTGCCGCTGCTGGCGCAGGGCTTCGTCGTCGAGGTCGCGGATGTCCTTGCCCGCGAAGACGATGCTGCCGCCGTTCGTGCGCGCCGGCGGCTTCTGCAGCCGGGTCAGCGCGTAGCCGAGCGTCGACTTGCCGGAACCGGACTCGCCGACCAGGCCGACGAACTCGCCCTTCTGCAGCTGGAACGACACGTGGTCGACGGCTTGGACGGCCGTCTGGCCGGCCGATTCGTAGACGACCGACAGGTCGCGGACGTCGAGCAGGACGGAGGCGTCGCCCTGGTCGTGACGGGCGTCGGACTGGAGGCCCGTGGCGGCGCCGGTGGGCGCCTCCAGGCCGTCTGCCGGGTGCGTTTCTGGCAAGCCGCTCATGCGCGCTTCTCCTTACGGGGCCGTGCGCCGTCGCGCAGCCGCGGGTTGGACACGGCGTCGACGCCGAAGTTGATCAGGGTGAGGCTCATCGCGAGGAGCGCGATGCAGAGACCCGGCGCGAAGAGCAGGATCCACTGCCCGGTGAGGAGCGCGTTCGAGTTCTGCGCCCAGTACAGGATCGTGCCCCAGCTGACGATCGACGAGTCGCCGAGTCCGAGGAACTCGAGGCCCGCCTCGGCGAGGATGGCGCTGGTGGCGGCCCCGAAGAAGCTGCCGACGATGAGGCTCGTCATGTTCGGCAGGATCTCGCGGAACACGATGCGGGTCGCGCCCTCACCGGAGAACTGGGCGGCGGTGACGAAGTCCCGGCCGCGCAGCGACTGCGTCTGCGAGCGGAGCACGCGAGCGCCCCACGCCCAACCGGTCACGACGATGACCGCGATGATCACCGCGATGCCGCCGTTCTGCAGGTAGGCGGCGATGACGATCATCAGGGGCAGACCCGGGATGACGAGGAACAGGTTCACGATGAACCCGATGACCTCGGCGATCCAGCCGCGGACGTAGCCCCAGCTGAGACCGATCGCGACGGCGACGAGCGTGGACAGGATGCCCGCGACCGCGCCGACCATGACCGAGATCCGTGCGCCGTAGATGATCTGGGACAGGACGTCCTCGCCGGCGGCGGTGGTGCCCATCCAGTGGTCGGGCGTCGCGTCAGCGGACCGGGCGAAGCCGTTCTGGCTGGCGCCGTACGGGGCCAGGAGCGGGGCGAAGATCGCGACGAACACGAAGACGCCGAGGATGATGATGCCGATCCGGGCCTTCTTGTTCGACCAGACGACGCCGAACTGGCGGGCGGCGGCGCGCCACTTGGACGGCGCCTGGGCTGCTTCTTCTTGCGTGCGGACTGCGACTGTGGCGTCCGGGGTGGTGGTGTTGGTCATCGACGTGCCCCCGGGTGCTTGATGTGGGCGCAGCACGCCGCCTTCGTGATGTTGTTGGTCATCGACGCGTCCTCGGGTCCAGGACGCCGTACATGACGTCCACGATGAAGTTGGCGATGAGCACCGACACGGTGATCATCAGGAAGAGGGCCTGCATGAGCGGGTAGTCCTGCCCGATGACGGCGTTGAACAGCAGGTAGCCGATGCCCGGGTAGCCGAAGACCTGCTCGACCAGGACGGAACCGCCGACCACGCCACCGAGCGCCAGACCGAAGCCGGTCAGGTTCGGCAGGATCGCGTTGCGGGCCGCGTAGCGGATGGCGACGGTGCGTCCGCGCAGGCCGTTGGCCTCGGCGAAGGTCACGTAGTCGTCACCGAGGGTGTTGATCATCGCGTTGCGCATGCCGATGATCCAGCCGCCGAGGCTCGTCACCAGGATCGTGACCGCCGGCAGCACCGCGTGTTGCAGGACATCGCCGAAGAAGGCACCGTTCAGGCCCGGCGTCGTCGTGGCCGAGTAGGCGCCCGTGGTCGGGAACCAGTGCAGCACGTAGCCGAGGAAGAACAGCAGCAGCAGGGCGGTCCAGAAGTACGGGAACGTCGACATGAAGCTGCCCGACAGGGTGGGCAGTGAGTCGAGCCAGGTGCCGCGCTTCCACGCCGCCGCGACACCGATCAGGGTGCCGAGGACGAACGCCAGGATCGTGACGACCCCGACCAGGATCAGCGTGTAGGGCAGGGCCTTCGACACGAGGTCACCGACGGGCTGCGGGTAGAACGTGTAGCTCGTGCCGAAGTCGAGGGTGATGACCTGGTGCAGGTAGCTGACGTACTGGTCCCAGAGGTTGCCGGTCGGCACCCCGAGCTGAGCCTCGATGGCCTTCTTGGTGGCGTCGGTGACCGGACCGTTCTGGCTGAGCTTCGCGAGTGCGGCGTCGGCCGGGCTGCCGGGCATCAGGCGCGGGAGCACGAAGTTCAGCGTCACCGCGGCCCAGAGGGTCAGGACGAAGAGGACGAGTTTCTGGAGGATGTACTTCACTTCTGGTCCTCCTGCTGCGCGGCGTTCTGCTCCTGCAGGATCTGCTTGCCGGCGGCGCTGTCGCGGAGCCGGAGCTTGGTGAAGATGAGCAGCGGTGCCGAGTCGTAGTTCTGCGGTGCCATGTAGGGGTCCTTCGCGCTCGGCCAGCCGACGAACTTGCCGGTGTTGAACAGGCCCCAGAGCCCGCCGTAGTACATGCCGATGACGGGGAGCTCGTCGTACACGGTCTGCTGCAGCTGGTCGAGGATCTCCTGCTGCTTCGCGGTGTCCGTCGTCGCCTTGTACTCGTCGAGGAGCTTCTGGGTGTCGGCGTTCTTGTACCGCTCGTAGTTGTTGACCGTCGACTTGCCGACGGGCTGGTAGAACTCGCTG
The DNA here is from genome assembly GCF_003234435.1 of Curtobacterium sp. MCLR17_044. Classification (NCBI taxonomy): domain Bacteria; kingdom Bacillati; phylum Actinomycetota; class Actinomycetes; order Micrococcales; family Microbacteriaceae; genus Curtobacterium; species Curtobacterium sp. MCLR17_044. The sequence continues at coordinate 56,022 of NZ_QKTC01000003.1, forward strand.
CTGAGCAGGGAGTTGAACGCCTGGTAGACGTCACCGTTGCCCATGCCGCCCATCGCCATGTCGAACGTGCCGTTGTTGATGTTCTGCTGGTACCCGGCGGGCTGCGGCGCCTGGATCGTCACCTTGATGCCGATGGCCGTCAGTTCGCGGCGGACCTCCTGCGCGGCGCGGAGCCAGTCGGAGTAGCCGTTCGCGGTCATGATCGTGATGGCGAGCTGCTTGCCGTCCTTGACGACCTTGCCGCCCTGCACGGTGTAGCCGGACTTCTCGAGGCTGGCGAGCGCCGCCTTCGTGTCCTGCGTGATCATGCCCTTGTCGGGGATGTCCGGGTTGAGGTAGCGCTCCTGGTTCGGCAGGATCAGGCCGGTCTGGCCCGCCGCCGACAGGTTGCCCTCGGAGGCGGTCTCGGCGATGGCGTCACGGTCCAGCGCGAGCGAGATGCCCCGGCGGACGTTGACGTCGTTGTACGGCGCCTTCGTGAGGTTCGGGATGAGGCCGATCACACCGCCGGCCGGGAACCACCACTCGTTCGTCTTCGACGCGGCGCCCCAGGTGCCCTTGACGTCGGAGATGAACGAGTACGCCCAGTCGTAGCCGCGGGTGACGGTGTCGAGCTGCGTGTTCGTCGCCGGCAGGATGAGGTGCTTGATGGCGATCTTGTCGGCCTGCCAGTACTTCGGGTTCTTGTTCATCGAGTACTGCTGGTCGGTGTAGTTGCCGAGGACGAACGGCCCGGTGCCGACCGGGTTCGGGTCGCGCCAGGTCGTCGGGTCCTTCACGCCGCCCCAGTGGTCCTCACCGAGGATGTACGTCTGCCCGATGATCGTCAGGCTCGGGACGTCCTCGCTCTTGAGGTGGAAGACGACGTGGTCACCGTCCTGCTCGATGCTCTTGATGTGCTGCCAGGCCCCCTTGACGTCCATGGCGGGGAACTTCTTGAGCAGGTCGAAGGTGAAGACGACGTCCTTCGCGCTGAACGGCGACCCGTCGGACCACTCGACACCCGAGCGGATCGTCATGTCGATCGTCTTCGCGTCGGGCTGGCTCCACGCGCTGGCGAGCCACGGGTTGCGCTTGCCGTCGAGGGGGTTCACCTCGATGAGGGGCTCGTACATCCACTTGGAGGCCGTGCGGGCGTTCGCGATGTACGGGTTGAAGTTGCGGTCGAACAGCGGGTTGCCGCGGTCCGCGTTGATGAGCATCGTGTCCTTGCCGATGGTGGGATCGGGTTCGGATCGGACCTGGATGCTGCAGCCGGTGGCCACGAGGGCCACTGCGGCGAGGCCGGCGATGGCCGCGACGAGGCGGCCTCGGCGGCGGGGGCCTGGGTCACGCGTGCCGCGCGTGCGCTGTGGGGGAAGCGTCATTGCTCGGTCGACCTCCATGTCGATTCGGTACGTGCTCAATGTATGCGCTTACATCGTGGCGTGCAACTGCGGGTGTTGTTTCGCGGGGCGGCACGGTGCGAGGTGCGCCGACTGGTGCGAGGTTGCCGTCCTGAGGGAGGGCGGCGCACGGTGCGAGGTGCGCCGACTGGTGCGAGGTTGCCCGCTCTGTGCACTGCTACGGACTCGCACGGGATGCGGAAGGTCGCACGGTGCGGCCTCGCGACGGCACGCACGCCTACAGCGCGGGCGGGCAGCTCTCGCGCAGCAGCACCTCGACGGGCAGGCGCACGGCGCGCGGCGGCCCCTCGCGGCGCTCCAGCCGGTCCACGATCGCCAGGACGGCGGCACGCCCGAGCGCCCCCATCGGCTGGTGCACCGTCGTCAGGCGCGGCGACGAGAACCGGCCGGCGTCGATGCCGTCGAACCCGGTCACGACGAGGTCCTCGGGCACCCGGAGCCCCCGGGCAGCGGCGGCGTCGAGCACCCCGAGCGCAGACTGGTCGTTCGAGCAGACCACGGCGCGCGGGACGTCGTCGGCCAGCAGCGACACCGCGAGCTCCCGCGCCCGGGCCCGCCCGAAGTCGCCGTGCACGGTGCGCACCGCCGAGGCCGGCACCCCGTGGTCGGCCAGCGCCGCGCGGAACCCCGCCGAGCGCTCCATGTCGTCGGGCGAGTCGATCGGCCCCGCCACGTACGCGAGGGACCGGATCCCCAGGCGCCCGATCACGTGCGACGCCAGGGTCCGCATGCCCGCGGCGTTGTCCACGCTCACCGAGTCGAACCCGTGCGAGCGCCGGTCGTCGGCGAGCACCACGACGGGGATGCGGCGGGCGACGTGCTCGAGCAGGTCGTCGGGCACCGTCTGCGCCAGCACGGCGAGCCCGTCGACCCGGCCGGCGACGTCGTTCACGATGACGTCGCGCGACGAACCCCGCCCGGCGGCGACCATGAGCGCGAGCCCCCGCTGCCAGGCCTCGGTCTCGGCACCGCGCAGGACCTCGTCGAAGTACAGGTTGGACGAGAACGGCTGCGTCACGTGACGCCGGTCGTCGACCACGCGGACGCCGCCGTCGGTGACCAGGTCCGGCCGCTCGTCGGGCACCACGTCGAACCCGGGCAGCAGCAGTCCGACGACGCCGGTGCGCTTGCCGGCGAGGGCACGGGCGTTGCCGGACGGGACGTAGCCGAGGCTCCGGATCGCCGCCTGCACGCGGTCCCGGGTGCCCTCGCGGACGGCGTCGGGCGTGCGGAGCACGCGCGAGACCGTGGCGATGGAGACGCCGGCCGCAGAGGCGACGTCGTAGACCGTGGGAGGTGCGGTGCGCTGGTCGGCCAACCCGTGCCTCCCCTTCGACGTCCGCTGGTGCCGCGCCTCGCGCTGTGCGGCCGGACCATCCTAGGCATGCCGTGTGCCGGGAGTTCTCCACACGGTGCCGGAAACGCTTGCGGGACAGCGGGGGTCGCGCGACACTGTTCCGACCTCAGTACGTCCCGTGAGGAAGCGCACCAGCGGGCCGCGTGCCCGCACCGATCAGGTTGCCCACACACAGGGGAAGGACACGACATGTCACAGTCGACACGTTCCGGGAGCAAGCTCGCACTCCGCGCGAGCCACGACGAGGCCGAGGTGCGCGACGCGCTGCTCGAACGCACGGATTCGATCCGCACGTTCGACGACCTCGACGCACCGCAGGAGACGACGGACCTGCGCTAGCGGCTCGCGCCCGGCCTCCCCCCGGACACGGCCAGGAGGCCCGGGCAGGCGCCCGCAGACCGCTCACGTCAGCGCACACTCAGCGCTCGGTCGCGCCCACGATCGTCATGCCTGCCCCGCGCAGGCGTCGGCGCTCCTGCGCGATCCAGCTGAGGAGCCGGTCGTTCGTACCGGCCACGTGGGCGGCGACGAGGTCCGCTGCGCGGTCCGCGTCGCCGTCGCGCACGGCGTCGATGATGGCGCTGTGCTCGTCCCAGGCGGCGTCGCGCGCCTCGGGCGTGCGGACCTCGATCCAGCGCGTGCGCTCGAGCCGCGTCAGGGCGTCGGCGATGGCGTCGGTGACGAACCGGTTGCCACCGAGCGCGGCGAGGTCGAGGTGGAACGTCGACCCCATGCGGATGCCGGCCTGCTGGTCGGGGGTGGGCTGGAGCGCGTCGAGGTGCCCGCGGACCTCGGCCAGCTGCTCGGGGGTGGCACGCTGGACGGCCAACCGGACGGCAGCGGGCTCGAGGATGCCGCGGAGCTCGGCGAGCGAGGCGATCTCGTCGAGGTCGATCGGGGTGACCGTCCACGAGCGGCCCTCGTGCAGGATGAGTCCCTCGCGCTCGAGCCGCGACAGTGCGGCGCGGACCGGTGTGCGCGAGGCGTGGAACCGTGCCTCGAGCCCGCGCTCCGAGATGCGCTCCCCCGGTGCGATGTCGAGGGTCAGGATGGCTGCGCGCAGGTTGTCGTAGAGCTGGGCCGTCTGCGACACGGGCGCGGCGTCGGTCGTGTCGGTCACGGCGGACAAGCCTAGCGGCGTGACGGCGGGAATGGTATACCGTTGTGGTATACCAATCCGTTCCGCGATGGAACGACGACGAACGGCCGACACGACCCATGCCCACGACCGACGCCCCGCAGCGATCCACCACGACGCCGCCGGTCTCCGCCCGCGCCTGGACGATGCTCGCCCTCGGGGTCGCGGCCCAGGCGGCGGGGACGCTCGTCGTCTCTGCGCCGGCGCTCCTCATCCCCCACCTGCTCAGCCGCGGCACGTCCCTGCCGGCCGCCGGGCTGCTCGCCGCCGCCCCGACCTTCGGCATGGTGCTGACGCTCATCGCCTGGGGCGCGGTCACCGACCGGTTCGGCGAGCGCGTCGTCATCGCCGGCGGACTCGTGCTCACCACGCTGGCCGTGGTCGGCGCCTGGCTGGCTGCGGGCGACCCGGTGCTGCTCGGGTTGGCGTTCCTGGCCTGCGGGATGACGAGTGCCTCGACGAACGCCGCGAGTGGTCGGGTCGTTGTGGGGTGGTTCCCGAAGGAGCGCCGGGGACTCGCGATGGGCATCCGGCAGATGTCGCAGCCGCTCGGCGTGACACTCGCGGCGGTCACGGTGCCGCAGCTCGCCGAGGGCTCCGGGATCCGCACGGCCCTGGTCCTGCCGATCGTGCTGTGCGCGGTGCTCGCCGTCTGCTGCGCGATCGGGATCACCGACCCGCCACGCCCTGCCCGGGCCACGGTGGCGACGACGGCGACGACGGCGACGACGGCGACCGCGAACCCCTACCGCTCGAGCGGCTTCCTGTGGCGGGTGCACGCGGTGTCGGTCCTCCTCGTGGTGCCGCAGTTCACCCTGTCGACGTACGGGCTCGTCTGGCTCGTGGGCCTCGGCTGGTCGACACCGGCGGCCGGGCTGCTCGTCGGCGCCGCGCAGTTCGTCGGGGCGATCGGCCGGATCCTGGTCGGTGGCTGGAGCGACCGTGCCGGATCGCGCGTCGGACCCCTGCGCATCGTCGCGGTGAGCGCCGCGGTGGTGATGGCGGTGCTCGCGGTCGTCGACGCGACGCACCTGGCCGGGGCCGCGGTGTTCCTGGTGCTCGCGACGAGCGTGACGGTAGCCGACAACGGGCTGGCGTACACGTCGGTCGCCGAGGCGGCGGGGCCGTTCTGGTCCGGCCGGGCGCTCGGGGCGCAGAACACCGGGCAGTTCATCGCGGCGAGCGCCGTCGGTCCGGGCATCGGGGCGCTGGTCGGTGCGCTCGGGTTCGCGGCGTCGTTCGGCATCGTGGCGGTGCTCCCGCTGCTCGCGGTCCCGCTGGTGCCCCGACGCGACCGTTCGCACGACTGACCGTTCGCGCGACTGACCGCGGACGACCCCGTCAGCCTGCGCCGCCCGTCGCGCCCGTCACCCCTGTTCGTGGTCGGCGCGCTCGGGGTCGTCCTGGGAGTCCCGGCGGCGGTCCTGCATGAGCTCCTTCGTCCGGAGCAGGCGCAGCGCCGTCACGAGCACCAGCCCACCGAGGACGTTGAACAGCAGCGTGTACCCGAACCAGCCGAGCCACTGCCCGGAGGTGATGTCCGCGCCCGACTGGATCGCCCCGAAGACGAGCAGCGAGTCGAGGATCGAGTGGAAGAGCTGCAGCCCGGCGAGCAGGAAGCCTCCGGCGACGGCGGCGACGAGCTTCGCGGGGTCCGAGTCGGTGCCCTGCTGCATCCGCGTCATCAGGGTGATGGTGCTGCCGCCCAGGACCGCCAGCACGATGCTCTGCAGTCCGAACGGTGCGTCGACGTAGTGGTGCGCCGACTCCGAGAGCGTTGCGTGCCACTGCGGGAACGCCTGGACGACGAGCCACATGAACACCCATCCCCCGGCCAGGTTCGCCACGAGGGTGCCGCCCCACAGTCGCACGAGCTGCAGCACGGTCCCCTCGCGGGCGACCACGGCCGCGACCGGCATCAGGAAGTTCTCGGTGAAGAGTTCGCTGTGCGCCAGGTGCAGCGCGATGAAGCCAATGCCGAAGGCCAGCCCGGCGAGCAGGTGGCTGTCGGTCTCGGTGAGCACCGCGAGGTACGCCATCACGCCGAGACCGACCTCGAGGCCGCCGAAGAACCCCGTGACGAGGACGGCGCGGGTCGTCCGTTGCAGCCGCTCCGCGCCCTCCTCGATGGTCGCGTCGAAGGACTCCGCGAGTTCGTCCTCCACGGGTGCGTCGCTGGTGCCGAGCTCACGTCGGCGGTCGTCGGTCATGGCCGGGACGCTATACGCGGCCGTCGTGGCGGCCCGCAGGATCGCACCGAGACGGACGGGAGGCCCGGTACCAGCCGGCACCGGGCCTCCCGTCCGTCGTCCGGTCACCGCTCAGGCGGCCGGCACCGCCGGTCCCACCGGCCACCGCAGCAACGCCGCGGCGGGCGCGCCGTTCGGGAGCGACGCGGCGTTCACGAGCAGCAGCTCCGCGTCGGTGAGGGCGACCGCCCGCACGATCGCGCACACGGCCGGGACCGGTCCGATGACCGGTGCACCCGCCGCCTGCTCGGGTGCCGTGGCGATCCACGGCACCGCTCCCAGCGCGAGCAGGGTGCGGTCACCGATCGCGGCGGCGTCGATCGCGACGACCGAGGCCTGCGCCTGCTGCAGCGCCTCGACGACGGACCCGAGGCCGGCGACCGTCTGGTTGTCCCCGCGGCCGACGTGGGTGCGGAGCAGGTCCTCGAAGTCGTGCCGGCGGGTCGCGATGACCCGGGCGAGCGCGATGTCGACGTGCTCGACGAGCGCGGTCTCCGACGCATCCGAAGCCCGGGTGTCGACCGGGACCTCGGAGACGACGGCGCGCGCCTCGGTGGACAACTGGTCGAGCAGGAGCCCCCGTGCGCGGATGTCCCCCGCGACCACGATGAGCTTCGGCTGCAGCCGTCGGAAGGCCTCGTCGACGGACGTGGCGACCTCGTTCTGGTTGTCGCGCCAGATCTCCTCGGTGTGGTGCTGCCACCGCAGGTGCGACCAGCCGCCGCCCTGGAACTTGTGGAGCGTGTCGGTGCGGCCCTGCACGCGCTGCTCGTCGCGACGGTCCGGCACGTCGGCGTGGCCCAGACGGTAGGCGCGGTAGCCACCGCCCTCGCGGCCGACCTCGACGATCAGGAACGGCAGGTCGAGCGGCCGGTGCGCCAGGAGCGGCAGCAGGTCGGGCACGGGGTCGTGGCCGATCGACGTCGGGGCGTGCATCGCCCCGGGCAGGACCTCGCTGAGCACGAGTTCGCCGTCGTGCACGAGCACGTACCGGCTGACGGGTGCCGGCACCCCCGGTGTCTCCTCGAGTTCGGCCATCACCGTGTCGATGACCTCGGCACCCGCCCCGGCCGACCGCAGCACGTCCTCGGCCTTCCGGCGCTGCAGGGCGGCGAGGTGCTGCGGGTCCTCACGGTCACCGGACGCGTCGACGTAGGCCCACGTCCACGTGCCCCCGCGCTTCAGGCGTTCGGCGATGCCGGACTGCAGGTGCGGCGCGTCATTCTGCGTCAGAGCCATCGGTGCTGCCCTCCCCGGTCTCGGTGCGGTACACGGTCGCGTCGGCTCCGTCGCCGTCGCCGTCGCCGGTGGGCAACGGGTCGGCACGGTCGGCGTCGTCCTCGGGGAGCACGTCGGTGGTGTCGTCCTGCAGCTCGCCCTCGAGCTCGCCGTCGTAGCCCGACGCGGCGAGGGTCTCCGGGCTGTCGGTGTCGTCGGGGACCGGCTCGGACTGCCGGAACTCCTCGACGTGGGCGTTGCTGCCGTGCCCCTGGACGATGCTCTGCGCCTCGTGCGCGAGCTGCTCGTCGAGTTCGGGGCGGTGGGTGGTGTTCCCGCGTTCGGTCATCGCTTGTCCTCCCGGTCGCGCCACCGGCGGCCTTCGCCGTCCGGGGCGTCGGTGTCTGCTCTGTAACACCACCGTCCGCGCCCGGGCCTGGGGCCGTTCCAAGGTGCGCAGGGAACGCGCAGTGTCGGTACGGTCACGAAACCACAACGGCGTTCGGTTCTGTGATTGGGTGTCGACAACCCCGATCAACGACGAACGGAGTGCGGCAATGGCGCCACGACCACGACCCATCACGAGACGACACCTGTTGGGCTTCGGCCTCGGCACCGCGGCGGCGGGACTCCTCGCCGGCTGTGCGGTCCCGGGCTCGACCAACGTCAACAAGGCGGCCCTCGTGCCCGCCGCGGCCTCGGGTGAGACCGTCCAGCTCACCTACTGGGCCTGGCTCAAGGACCTGCAGAAGGTCTGCGACGTGTGGAACAGGACACATCCGAACATCCAGGTGTCGGCGAACTGGATCCCCGGCGGCAACAGCGGCGGGTACCAGAAGATGTACTCCGCGCTCGCGGCCGGCGGCGGCCCGGACATCGGGCAGGTCGAGCTCCGGCAGATCCCCGAGTTCATGCTCGCGAACGGCCTGGTCGACCTGGCCCGGTACGGCGCGAAGGACTTCGAGTCGAAGTACGACGAGGCCGCGTGGGCGCAGGTGTCGTTCGTCGACGGCATCTACGGCATCCCGCAGGACACCGGCCCGATGGGGTTCTACTACCAGACCGCGATCCTCGAGCAGGCCGGCGGCGAACCCCCGACGACGTGGGACGAGTGGCGTGACCTGGCTGACAAGGTCCGGAGCACCGGGAAGCAGAACTACCTCGAGGTGTTCCCGGTCGCCGACGCCTCACCGTTCGCCGCGTACGCACAGCAGGCCGGCGCGCGCTGGTTCAAGGTCGACGGCGACGAGTGGGTCGTCGACATGACCGACGACAAGACCCTGATGGTCGCGGACTTCTTCGACGGCGTGATCGACGACAAGCTCGTCGACACGAGTGCCGGTGCGTACTCCCCCGGGTGGTACGCCGCGGCCGCGAGCGGCAAGATCGCCGCGGTCACGAGCGCGAGCTGGGGTGACGCCCTGATCGAGTCGGTGCAGGGCGGCGAGGGCAAGTGGAAGGTCGCCCCGATGCAGAAGTGGGGCGCCGACGGCTTCGGCTCGAGCGCCATCGGCGGTTCGACGGCCGCGGTGCTGGCGAACGCGAAGCACCCGAAGGAGGCGCTCGAGTTCATCACGTGGATGACCACCTCGAAGGAGGGCATCGACGCCATGATCAAGCACTGCGGCATCGGCTGGTCGCCCGCCGTCGACTACATCGGGGCGCAGCGCGAGAAGCCGTCGAAGTGGTTCTCCGGCCAGAACTACAACGAGGACGTCTTCGTGCCGGCCTCGAAGGAGCAGAACATCGACTGGTCGTGGTCCCCGGTGACCCAGTCGGCCTTCACCAGCCTGCAGAACCAGTTCCGCCGCAAGCTCACCTCGGGCCTGAAGCTCAGTGACGCCGTGGAGCTCGCACAGCGGGAGATCGTCCAGTCCTTCAAGGACAAGGGCCTCAGCGTCAGGACGGCACGATGACCCAGCAGACCACCACCCCACGGTCCACCGGCCGACCGGCCGGTGGCACCCCCGCGTTCCGCACGAGGACGAAGGCCACGAGTGCGCAGAAGCGTGCCCCGTGGATCCTGCTCGCCCCGTTCCTGGCGCTGTTCCTGCTGACGTTCGTCATCCCGATCATCAGCGCCCTGTTCCAGTCGTTCACCACCGTCGACCGTGAGGGCCTCTTCGGTGAGGACGGTGTGGTCGGCCGGTTCGCCGGGTTCGACAACTACGCGATCGCCCTGCAGGACAGCGGGTTCGTCGCCTCGATCGGCCGCATGCTGCTGTTCGGCATCGTCCAGGTCCCGGTGATGATCATCGCCTGCACGATCCTCGCGCTGCTGCTCGAGTCGGCGAGCGCCCGCTGGCCGGGCTTCTTCCGGGCGATCTACTTCATGCCCTACGGCGTCCCGGGCGTCATCGCCACGATCCTGTGGTCGTTCCTGTACGTGCCCGGCCTGTCACCGATCGTGTCGCTGCTGCAGTCGATGGGGCTGCAGCCGGACTTCCTCGGCGCGAACAGCGTGCTGTGGTCGATCGCGAACATCGTCACGTGGACCTACACCGGCTACAACATGCTCATCATCGTGGCGCAGCTGAAGTCCATCCCCGGCGAGGTCTACGAGGCCGCCAAGGTGGACGGCGCGAACGCGTTCCAGGTCGCGTGGCGGATCCAGATCCCGCTCATCGCACCGGCCCTGGTGCTCACGACGGTGTTCTCGATCATCGGCACCCTGCAGCTCTTCGCGGAGCCGCAGATCCTGTCGACGGTCGCCCCGGCGATCGACACCGAGTACACGCCGAACTACGCCGCCTACACGAACGCGTTCGCGTTCAACGAGTACGGCGTCGCGAGTGCGCAGGCGGTCATCATCGCGCTGGCCGCGTTCATCCTGTCGTTCACGTTCCTCGCGCTGACGAACCGACCGCCCAAGGACGAACGCGACCGCCGCAAGCGCGCACGGCGCGACGGCCGGGAGGCCCGCACCGCGCTCCAGACGCGCGCTGCGGCGGGCAGCAACGGTACTTCCCAAGCCGACCCGGGCCTCCAGGCCGGTCGCGTCGCGACCACCGAAGGGACTGAACGATGACCAGCGAAGCCATCGAAGCGCCGGCCACGGCGAAGACCGCCGTCCCCGTGGACACCACGTCGATCTCGGCGCACCAGCGCCGCAAGCTCGACCGGTCGCCGCGCTCGCAGATCGTCGTCACGGGGATCCTCGTCGTCGTCGCGCTGTACTTCATCGTCCCGCTGTACTGGGTCGTCATCGCGGCGACGAAGACCACGGGCGCGCTGTTCTCGACCAACGGGTTCTGGTTCGGCGGCGAGTTCGCGCTCTGGAGCAACCTGCAGCAGGTGTTCACCTACGACGGCGGCATCTTCGTCCGGTGGATCGCGAACAGCATCCTGTACTCCGGCGTCGGTGCCGTCCTGGCGACCTACTTCGCCGCGGCCGGCGGGTACGCGCTGGCGAAGTACGACTTCCGGGGGCGCCAGTTCGTGTTCGGCACGATCCTCGGCGGCGTGCTCGTGCCGGGGACCGCGACAGCACTGCCGCTGTTCCTGCTGTTCTCGTCGATGGGCCTGACGGACACGTACTGGAGCGTGCTCATCCCGAGCCTGGTGTCGCCGTTCGGGCTGTTCCTGTGCCGGGTGTACGCCGCCGCGTCGGTGGACACCACCCTGCTCGAACAGGCACGCATCGACGGTGCCGGTGAACTGCGGATCTTCCACACCGTGGTGCTCCGGCAGATGACCCCGGCGCTCGTCACCGTGTTCCTGTTCCAGGTGGTCGGGATCTGGAACAACTTCTTCCTGCCGCTCATCATGCTGGCAGACCAGAAGCTGTACCCGATAACACTGGGTCTGAACAACTGGCGCTCGCAGGTCGACCGCCTGCCGGAGTTCTACCAGCTCACCACCGGCGGGGTGCTCGTCTCGGTCATCCCGCTCGTCATCGCCATCATCGTCCTCCAGCGCTTCTGGCGTGGAGGCCTCACGGAAGGATCGGTCAAGGGTTGACCCACTCCGCACTCTCGTCCACCGCACCCGGCTCCGACTCGCGGCTGGCACCCCGTGCCTGGCTGCACACCGACGCCCCGTCCCTGTCGCTGAACGGGGACTGGCGGTTCCGGTGGTCGCCCGTCGCCTCGGTCTCCGAGGACTTCGCGACCGAGGGTGGGAAGGACGACGACCCGGCCTGGGGCGAGCTCCCGGTGCCGTCGCACTGGGTGCTGCACGGGCACGGCGCACCGAGCTACACGAACCTGCAGTACCCGTTCCCGATCGACCCGCCGCACCCGCCGGAGGAGAACCCGACCGGTGACCACCGCCGCACGTTCGAGCTGCCGTCGTCGTTCGACGGTGCCGGCCGGGTGCTGCTGCGGTTCGACGGGGTCGAGTCGCACTTCCGGGTGTGGCTGAACGGGACGCTCGTGGGGTGGTCGACGGGCTCGCGCCTGGCGACCGAGTTCGACGTCACCGAACTGGTGCACCCGGGGGCGAACGAGCTCGCGGTCCGGGTGCACCAGTGGTCAGCGGCGTCCTACCTGGAGGACCAGGACCAGTGGTGGCTGCCCGGCATCTTCCGCGACGTCACCCTGCTCGCCCGACCCACGGCGCCGATCGACGACGCGTTCGTGCGCGCCGGTTGGCGGGCGACGCTCGGCACGGCTGCCTCGGCCGGCACCGCGGCGTCGGGACGGCCGGAGACGGGGACCGGCACGATCACGTTCCCGACGCTCGACGCGGTGTTCCCGGTGCGGTTCGCGGTGCCCGACCTGGGCGTCGACGTCACCTGGGCCACGGCGGACGACGTCGCGCCGATCGAGGTCGAGGGCGTCGAGCCGTGGAGTGCCGAGCTGCCGAAGCTCTACGACGCGATGCTGTCGACCGGTTCCGCGGCGGCCGGCGCGGGCGCCTCGGGCGGTGAAACGGTGTCGCTCCGACTCGGGTTCCGCACCGTGTCGATCGTGGGCGACCGGTTCCTGGTGAACGGTGAGCGCGTGGTGTTCCACGGCGTGAACCGGCACGAGACCCACCCCGTGCGCGGCCGGGTGTTCGACGAGGAGCACGCCCGCGCCGACATGGCGCTGATGAAGCGGAACAACGTCAACGCCATCCGCACCTCGCACTACCCGCCGCACCCCCGTGTGCTCGACCTGGCCGACGAGCTCGGGTTCTGGGTGATCCTGGAGTGCGACCTGGAGACCCACGGGTTCCTGTTCACCGACTGGGTCGGCAATCCCTCCGACGACCCGGCGTGGGCCGAGGCCTACCTCGACCGCATCGCGCGCACCGTCGAGCGCGACAAGAACCACGCGTCGATCGTGATGTGGTCGCTCGGCAACGAGTCCGGCACCGGCCGGAACCTCGCGGCGATGTCGCAGTGGGTGCACGACCGCGACGCCGAGCGCCCCGTGCACTACGAGGGCGACTACACGGGCGAGTACACGGACGTCTACTCGCGGATGTACCCGACGCTGCAGGAGACCGAGTCCATCGGCGGCGGCACCCCGACGCCCCTGCTCGGCTGCGGCCCGGCCGAGGCCGCACGACAGCGCTCGAAGCCCTTCATCCACTGCGAGTACGTGCACGCGATGGGCAACGGTCCCGGGCAGATCGCCGAGTACGAGGCCCTGGTCGACCGGTACCCACGGCTGCACGGCGGGTTCGTGTGGGAGTGGCGAGACCACGGCCTGCTCGCGAAGACGCCCACGGGCGAGGACTACTACGCCTACGGCGGGGACTTCGGCGAGGTCGTGCACGACGGCAACTTCGTGATGGACGGCCTGGTGCTGCCCGACGACACCCCGACGCCGGGGCTCGCCGAGTTCGCCGCCGTCGTGGCCCCGATCCGCCTGGCGGTCTCGGACACGACGGTGCTGGTCGAGAACCGGTACCACTCGGCCTCGACCGCCGGGCTCCGGCTGTGCTGGACCCTGTCGCGGAACGGCGTCGTCGAGGCCTCGGGGCGCCTGTCCACGGGCATCGTCGCCGCCCGGGAGTCGGCGACGGTCCCGGTGCCCTCCGAGGTGCTCGCCGCGGCCACGTCCGAACTCGCACCCGGCGACGAGCTCTGGTTCGACCTGACCGTGGAACTGGCGGGGCCGACCGCGTGGGCGGACACCGGCCACGTCGTCGCACGCACCCAGCGGCTCGTCGCGGCGCGCGCGGCGGACGCACCACGGGCCTCCCGGCAGGGGTGGGACGGCGACCACCTGGGTGACGGCACCTTCAGTGCCCGCGGCGACCTGGTGTCCTGGAAGGGCCACGAGGTCGCCGGGCCCCGCCTGGAGCTCTGGCGTGCACCGACGGACAACGACAGCCTGGCGTCACAGGGCGGCTACGAGACCGCGGACCCGGTGCTCACGCACGGGGTCGGCGACCCGACCGCTCCCCCGTCGGCAACGCGCTGGCGCGACCGAGGGCTGGACCGGCTGACGCACCGGCTGGTGTCGGTGTCGCGCACCGACTCCGGTCTGGAGCAGCGGGTCCGCGTCGCGGCGGCGAACAGCGGGTGGGGCCTCGAGGTCACGCACCGCTGGACCCTGACGTCCGACGGGCTCGTGCTGCAGACCGACGCCGTGCCGTTCGGCGCCTGGGACGTCACGTGGCCTCGGATCGGGGTGCGGTTCGACCTGCCGGCATCGCTGGCCGATGCGGACGCGACCTGGTTCGGGACCGGACCGCTGGAGTCGTACGCCGATTCCTCGCACGCTGCCCGTGTCGGCCGGTTCACCGCGCCGGTGCGGTCGCTCGGGGTGGAGTACTCGCGACCGCAGGAGACCGGGCACCGGCCCGACCTGCGGGAGCTGTCGGTCGGGCCGTTCACCGTGTCGACGGTCGGGTCGCACCGTGCGGGGTTCACCCTGTCGCCGTGGACCGCGCAGCAGATCGACCGCGCCGAGCACCCGTACGAGCTGCCGACGTCCGAGCACCTGTACCTGTACCTCGACGCCGCGCAGCACGGGCTCGGCAGCCGGGCGTGCGGGCTCGACGTGCTGCCGGAGCACCAGCTCTGGCCGCAGGCCTTCAGTTGGAGCGTGCTGCTGGGCTAGTCGGTCACGCGCAAAACACCGGTGTTCGCACGTCGCACACCCGCATCCCGCGGCGTGCAGTGCGAACACCGGTGTTTTGCGTGCAGAGATGACGCTTGACGCAGCCAGAATCTTACGTTTCAGTGGGTGGATGCTCTTGTCGGCGGTGATGCTCATGGCGAGCGGCTTGGTCGTCTCCGCCGTCGCCGAGCTGACGGCGCGCGGCGTCCTCGGCCCGAACGGCGGTGCCGGGATTCGCATTGCTTCCGTGATGCGATCGAAGACAGCGTGGACGGTCGGCCACCGCGCTGCGCGAGCGTGGCTGCACACAGGGGCTGCGGCGTTGTTCGGGTCGGGAGTGCTGAGCGCCGTGGCATCGACGCGCATCGTCGAGGTCGCGCTGCCCATCGGGATGGCACTCGCGCTCGGTTTCCTCATCGTGAGCGGCGTCGTCGCGAGTCGAGCCGCTCGGCGGTCGGACGCCGCAAGCGACGACCGCTGACCGGCGCAGCCGTCCCGCCTGGCGCCTCGTGGCCGTGCCCGTGCCCGTGCACAACCAAAGCCACCTCGAACCAGGGGTTCCCGCGGTTCGAGGTGGCTTTGGTTGTGCGGAGCGCGACGCCTACGCGCCGGCGGACAGGGCGCGCAGGGCCTCGGGATCGCTCGCGTTCAGGAAGTCGGTCAGGCGTTCGGCCTCGCCCGGCTCCTCGATCGCCTCGGCCGCACGCCGCAGGGCGAACAGCGCCCGCAGCACGCCACGGTTGGGCTCGTGCGACCACGGCACCGGACCGACACCGCGCCAGCCGGCCTTGCGCAGGGCATCGAGCCCGCGGTGGTACCCGACACGGGCGTACGCGTAGGACTCGAGGGTCGCGCCGCGCGCCCACGCCTCGTCGGCGAGCAGCGCCCACGCCAGGCTCGACGACGGGTAGGACACCACCACGCTGGCGACGGGGGCCTCCGCCTCGATCGCGGCGGTCACCTCCGGCTCGGCGGGCAGCAGGGTCTCGGGGTTCGACGACGGGGTCGGCAACAGGTTCTCCGGCATGCCCCCAGCCTGTCATCCCTTGCGGGTGCCCGTGTCAGGGGATTACCGTGGAGGTCACCTCGTCGTCATCGCGGGGCCGCCGGGGCGGGAGACCGACCGGCGGAACGGATGGCGGACACGGGGGTCCCCCGACGGAAGCAGACGGATTGCTGTCGATCACCGGTACCGCTCAGCCCACGCGCTGACACCGTGATCGCGCGCCCCGTCGGGCGCTCCACCGCACCGCGGTGGCCTCGGTGTCGTGCGCCCAGCATCGACACCGGGAGACACCCCCCATGCCCACCAGTCCGTCCGTCGTCCTGCACGACGTCACCTTCGCCTGGCCCGACGGCACCGTCGCGCTCGACCACCTCACCGCCGCCTTCGGACGTGGCCGGACCGGCCTGGTCGGGAGGAACGGAGCCGGCAAGTCCACGCTGGTCCGGCTCGCGACCGGCCGGCTCCACCCCACGTCGGGCAGCATCACGACGTCGGGTCCCGTCGACCACCTGCCGCAGCGCCTCTCCCCACCGGCACGGCCTGATCGCCGCTGGCGCGTCGATCAGGAACCGGCGGCGTGGGCCCACGCCAGCGAGGACGACACCGTCGCCGACCTGCTCGGCGTCCGGCCCACACTCACCGCGCTCCGGGCCGTCCTGGCCGGCGACGCCACGGCCGCACAGCTCGAGGCAGTCGGCGACGACTGGGACCTGGAGGAACGGGCCGCCGCGGTGCTCGACCGGGTCGGGCTCGACGGCACCGACCTCGACCGGCCGGTGTCGACGCTGTCCGGCGGGCAGTCGGTGCTCGTCGCCGTCGCCGGGGTTCGGTTGCGCGCCCGGCCGATCGTGTTCCTGGACGAGCCGACGAACAACCTGGACCGCCGGGCCCGCGGGCTGCTCCTCGACCTGGTCGACGACTGGCGCGGCACCCTCGTGCTCGTCAGCCACGACCGGGAACTCCTGGAGCACGTCGACGAGACCGTCGAGCTCCGCGCCGGGTCGATGACCGTGTTCGGCGGGACGTTCAGCGCGTTCGAGGAGCACCTGGCCGTGCAGCAGGCGGCCGTCGAACGCGAGGTCCGGGTCGCCGCACAGCGACACCGCACCGAGAAGCGGCAGCGCATCGAGGCCGAGACGAAGATCGCCCGGCGTGCCAAGGCCGGCGAGAAGGCGGGCCGATCGATGCCGAAGATCCTGGCGAACGAGCAGCGGAAGAAGGCGCAGGAGACCGCCGGCCGGCTCCGCGTCGGGTACGCGGACGACGAGGCCGCCGCACTCGCCACCAAGCGCGAGGCCGAACTCCGGCTGCGCGACGACGAGTCCATCCACGTGACCCTGCCCGACCCGGACGTCCCGGCGTCACGGCAGATCGCGACCGTCACGGTGCGCGGACGGGACGTCATCGTGCAGGGGCCGGAACGGATCGCCGTCACCGGGGACAACGGCGTCGGCAAGTCCACCCTGCTCGAGCAGCTCGTCGGCGACCCCGCCGCGCGGGAGCACCCGCTGCCCGAGACCACGGCCGTCGCCCACGTCGACCGGATCGCGTACCTGCCGCAGCGGAAGGACAGCCTGGACGACACCGCGACGGTGCTCGACAACGTGCGCCGGGACGCCCCGCACGTGCCCGTCGCCGAGGTCCGCAACCGGCTGGCGAAGTTCCTGGTGCGCGGGGACACCGTCGACCGCCCGGCCGGGGACCTGTCCGGCGGGGAGCGGTTCCGGGTCGCGCTGGCGGCCCTGGTGCTCGCCGACCCGCCGCCGCAGCTGCTCGTGCTCGACGAGCCGACGAACGACCTCGACCTGACGAGCGTCGACCAGCTCGTGGACGCGCTGCGGGCCTACCGGGGAGCACTCGTCGTGGTGAGCCACGACGAGACGTTCCTGGAACGGCTCGAGCTCGACGAACGGATCGAGCTGCGGTGACCCGTCGAGGGACGGACGTCAGCGCCGTCGGGTCGGGCGGATCGCGAGCGACTCGACGGTGCCGCGCTCGGGCAGGTCGACGACGGTGCGGACCGCGGCGGCCACGTCCTCCGGCGCCAGGTAGTAGTCGGTGTCGTAGGACTCCCCGAGCTTCGCCACGAGCTGCCGCTGCATGTCCGAGTCGGTCCGGCCCGGGTGCACGCTCGACACCCGCACGCCGTTCGCCCGCTCCTCTTCGCGCAGGGCGTCGGCGAAGGCCCGCAGCGCGAACTTCGACGCCGCGTACACGCCACCGCCGGGGCCCGAGTGGAACCCGGAGCCGCTGTTGATCGGCACGACGATGCCCCGCGCCGTCCGGAGCGCCGGCAGCGCCAGCCGGGTGAGCTCGGCGACCGCGAACACGTTCGTCGCGAAGACCTGCTCCCACACCGCGCGCGGGGTGTCGGCGACGGTGGTGCCCTGCTCGACACCGGCCGAGTGCACGAGGACGTCGAGCCGATCGGGCAGCGCGGGGACCTCGCCCGCGCCCAGGTCACCGACGAACGGCGCCGCGCTCGGCAGCTCCTGGACGAGGGCGTCCACGGCGTCGGCGGACCGGCCGCCCACGAGCACGTGGTGGGTGCGGCCGAGGTCGGCGGCGATCGCGCGCCCGATGCCGCGGGTGGCTCCGGTCACCAGGGCGACCGGACGGTTCTGGAGCTGGTCTGTCGTCACGGAGGCCAGCCTACGGAAGCCGGGCCGGGCCTCCTGTGCGGTCACGGCGACGACGCAGGACCGTCAGCGCGACGCCGGCGACGACCACCAGGCCCACGAGCGCCGCGATGCCCCACGGCGAACCGGCGAGCGCCGCGACGACCGCCCAGAACACGGCGAGCCCGACCGTCGCGTACAGGAACGCCCATGCCACGCACCCCGGCACCATCGCGATCGTGTACCGCCACCAGGCGACCCGTGCCAGCCCCGCTGCGGCGTTCATCACCGTCTGCAGGCCGACCACGACGAAGCTCACCGTCACGACGGGCAACCCCCAGCGATCCAGCAGCGCCGACCCGCGGCGGACCGCCGGTGACCGCAACCAGCCGCCCCACCGCGATCGGGACGCACCCGTCACCGCGAGCCGCGCGACCCAGTACGTGGCCTGCGCACGGCAGAACACGATCACGAAGAGCGCGAGGACGAGCCACCGGAACGGGAGCCCCTCGAGGAAGGACGGCACGCTCGCACCGTAGCGTCCCGATCCGGAGAGCGCCCGTCAGTCCTCAGCGCCGGTCACCCGCGCGACGCTCAGTCGTTGTCCACTCCCTGGCGGATGCGGATGCCCTCGAGCACGTCCTGCGCGCGCTGCTCGTCCTGCTTCTCGATCTGGCGGGTGTCGCGCTCGGGGAGCTGGATGTCCTCCTCCGCCCGGATGCCGGCCTGCAGCTCGCGGCCCCGCTCGATCTCGGCGTCGAACTCGGCACCGAAGAGCAGGGCGTTGTTCGTGATCCAGATCCACAGCAGGAACACGATGACCCCACCGAGGGAGCCGTACGTGGCGTTGTAGTTCGAGAAGTTCCCGACGTAGAACCCGAAGCCGACGCTCGCGATGATCCAGATGAGGATCGCCAGGATCGATCCTCCGCTGACCCACCGGAACTTCGGCTGCTTGACGTTCGGCGACCAGTAGTAGAGCACCGCGACGACGATGATCGCGATGACGAGCAGGATCGGCCACTGCACGATGAGCAGCACGGTCGCGGCCACGTCACCGAGCCCGATGACGTCGCCGAAGCTGCGGGCGAACGGTCCGCTCACCAGCACCAACAGGCCGACCACGAGCAGGACGACGGTGGTCACCGTCACGCCGAGCATGGTCGGGCGGAGCTTCCAGATCGGCCGGCCCTCGCGGACGTTGTAGATCCGGTTCATGGCACGGCCGAACGCGCCCACGTAGCCGGAGGCCGACCAGAGCGCACCGAGGACACCGACGATGAACGTGATGGGAGCTGCGGGCGAGCGGACGAGTCCCTCGAGCGGCTCCTTGATCAGGTCCACGACCTGGTCCGACCCGATGTTGCCGATGATCTGCAGCAGGGTCTTGATCGTGTTGTCGGCCTGTCCGACCAGGCCGAGCAGCGACACGACCGCCAGCAGCCCGGGGAACAGCGCGAGCACCGAGTAGTACGTCAGGCTCGCGGCCAGGTCGGTGCACTGGTCGCTCGTGAACTCGCGCAGCGTCTTCTTCAGCGTGTAGACGAGCGTCGGCTTCTTGAGGTCGGTGGGGTTGTCGGGCTTCCGGGAGTCGTCCGGGTCCGGCTTCTGCTCTTCGTGCGCCATGGGACTAGCCTCTCGCCTTCACGGCCTGCTTCGACCGCTTGACCGCCTGCTTGCGGTTCTTGTTCGCCCGTCGCTGCACCGCTGCGATGCCGACCTGCTGCTTCACACGACCGCGGTGTGCCGGGTCACGCTCGAGGGCTTCCTCGGCCGCCTTGGCCCGCGCCTTCCGGCCCTTGCGACCTGCCTGCGCCTGCTCCTTCGCCGAGGGGGCGTCGCCACGCGCGCCGAACGGCAGCAGCGCGGTGAAGGCCGAGTTCGCCGGCGGCTGAGCCAGGTGCCCAGCGGGCTTGTTCCGGAGCGCGATGCCGAGGACGATCGCCGCGACACCGGTCAGCCCGGTGATGCCCATCGCCACCAGCGGCGTGGGGTCGCGGTGCCACCGCTGCTTCGTCTTGGCGACCGCGAGCCGCGTCCGGGCGGGCAGGTCCGCGCGTCGCTTCAGCTCCGTCACGGTGTCCGTGATGCCCTCGCGGGTGCGCACGTTGGCGAGTTCGAGCTCGGGCAGACTGTCCTTGGCCATTCCCCATTTCGTACACGTCCCACCCGGGATCGTGCCCAGCAGGCCGCGTCTACCGTGCCGCACATGCTCTTCCGGGACGCCGCCGAGGGGATCCACCGCCTCGAGATCGCACACACCAACACGTACCTCGTCGAGACCGGCGATCGGTTGCTCGTCGTCGACGCGGGGTTGCCCGCCGCATGGCCGCACCTGCAGCTCGCCGTGCACGACCTGGGCTACACGCCCGACCAGGTCGAGGGACTCCTGCTCACGCACGGGCACTTCGACCACGTCGGCACCGCCGCACGGATGCACCGAGACTGGGGCACGCCCGTGTTCGTCCACCCGGGTGATCGGCACCTCGCCGCGCACCCGTACTCGTACCGGCCGCAGACGAACCGCTTCGGGTTCGTGGCGCTCCACCCGGGTGGTCTGCGCCCCCTGGGCCGGATGCTGCTCGCCGGTGCGGTCACGGTCGACGGCATCGCGGACACCGAACCGCTGGAGAGCCGCGCCGCCGTGCCGGGCAACCCGTGGATCATCGAGACCCCGGGGCACACCGACGGCCACGTGGCACTGCACTTCGCCGACCGTGACGCCGTGATCGCCGGGGACGCGCTCGTCACCTTCGACCCGTACACGGGAGGGATCGGACCGCGGATCGTCGCACCCGCGGCGACCTCCGACGTCGACACGGCTGTCGCGTCGCTCGACCGGCTCGCGGACACCGAGGCGAAGCACGTGCTGCCCGGCCACGGGCCGGGCTGGTCGCTCGGCGTGCGGCGGGCCGTCGCGCAGGCGCGGCGGGTGGCCGGCGCCGCCTGACGCGCGAGCGACAGATCAGGGGGACCGCACCGGGTCTGGTTCGCGAAAGCGACAGTGTGCCGCGAACGTTCCGCAACCCACTGTCGCTTTGACGCGGTGGACGCGACCAGGGCCGGCCTGGAGGCGCGGTGCGGGCCCGCCCCGCGCCTCCAGGCCGTGGGTGGGTGCGGTCAGGACGGGACGACGACGTCCTCGGGCAGGCCGGACGCCGCGGAGCGGCCGGCGGCCTCCATCAGCGCGAGGCTCCGCAGGTTGTCGCGACCGCTCGTCTCGGGGGCGGGGCCGCCCTGCACCGAGCGGGCGAACGCCTGCAGCCCGCCCTGGCGGTCGGTGTGCGCGAGCACGGGGAGCTCGACCGGCTCGGCGACGTCGTCCTGCGTGCGGCGGACGGTGACCCGGTCACCGTCGACCGCGTTCGGCTCACCGTCGCGGCTCGTGAACCAGAGCTCGCCGTCCTCGCCCTCGATGCTCCACTCCCCGGCCCAGGCGGTGCGCGGGCCGCGGCTCAACCAGCTGCCGCGGTAGTTGACGACCGTGCCGCCGTCGAGCTCGATGATCATCGAGGCGACCGCTTCGTCCTGGTACTTGCTGTACGCGGGGTAGCTGGCCTTGGCGAAGACCCGGACGGCCTCTTGCCCGGTGATCATCCGGAGCAGGTCGAAGTGGTGGATCGCCATGTCGTTGATCATCGCGTGCGGGAACCGGTAGTGCGGGTACGTCTCGGCGGGCTGGTCGTTGTCCCACTGCCGGAAGTCGACGTTGATCGCGGATACCTCGCCGACGACGTCCGCCTCGAGCATCTCCTGCACGACCCGCGGTGCCGGGTACCAGCGGTAGTTCTGGCTGACCTGCAGCACCAGGCCGAGCTCCTCGGCGCGACGGACCGCGGTGACGGCCTCGTCGGTGGTGTTGGCGAACGGCTTCTCGACCAGGACGTGCTTGCCGGCATCGAGGGCCTCGAGCGCGAGCGGCACGTGCGTCACGGCCGGGGCGGTGATGACGACGGCGTCGGCCTCGACCGCGGCGAGCGCCTCGGTCAGGGACCCGAACGCCGCGGAGGCCGGGAGCCCGAGGTCGGTCCGCACGGCCTCGAGCGTCGGTGCCGACGGGTCGACGATCCCGACCACCTGCACTTCCGACACCTCTGGGATGGCGGTGCGGGCCCAGTTGCCGCCCCACCCTCCGAGACCGACGTGGATGATCCGGACTCTCATGCGCGCACTCCTTCGTGACTGCCGTCGTGACTGGTGACGCACCACGGACGCCGCGGTGCGTGCGTCCAGTCTGTCAGTGCGTGAAGGCGTACGCGATGAGTGCCATCGTGACGATGAAGCCCGCCAGGTAGTTGATCCAGAGGAAGCGCTTCCACCCGGCGTTCGCGGCCTCGGCGCCCTGGTCGGTGATGTTCCACCACGGCAGCACGTTGAGCGCGTACGGGATGACGACGATCGCGGCGATCGGCCCGGGGAACGCCGAGAACAGCAGCGCGACGCCGGCGACCAGGTAGGCGACGAAGGCCAGGCGGACGGTGGCCCGGGCGCCGATCACGGTCGCGACGGAGCCGATGCCACCGGCACGGTCGGCCAGGACGTCCTGCACGGCACCGAACGCGTGCGAGGCCACGCCCCACAGGAAGAACGCGATGCACACGGCGACGAGTTCACCGGTCCAGTGCGGGCCCGCCAGGGCGAGGCCGTAGATCGCCGGCGAGACGAAGTGGGTGCTCGACGTGAGCGAGTCGAGGAACGGCTTCTCCTTGAACCGCAGCCCCGGTGCCGAGTACGCGATGACCGCGAAGACGCTGATCGCCAGGACGAGCCACGACCACGGCCCGTTGCCACTGACGGCGCCGAGCACCACGAGCGCGACGAGGAAGGGGACGTTCGTGACGACCACGGCCCACAGCGTGGTGCGGTGGACGCTCTTGTCGAGCAGGGCGCCCTCGACGCCGCCCTTGCGCGGGTTGCGCAGGTCGGACTCGTAGTCGAAGACGTCGTTGATGCCGTACATCGCCAGGTTGTAGGGCACCAGGAAGTACACGACGCCGACCAGGAACGCGACGAGCGAGAACCCGCCGCCGCCCTCGACACCGACCCCGCTGCCGAGCAGGTACGCGGCGCCGAACGGGTAGGCGGTGTTCACCCAGCTGATCGGGCGCGACGACACGAACAGGGCGCGCAGGGTCGACGGCCTGGAGGCGGTGCTGGCGTTCACTTCATGTCCTCTGCTGGTGCTGTGGTCGGGCCGAGCGCGGGGCGCGCGCCGGTCCGGTCGCGTGCGCCGGTCCGGTCGCGTGCGCCGGTCCGGTCGCGTGCGCCGGTCCGGTCGCGTGCGCCCGTCCGGTCGAACAGGACCCACAGGCTGGGCAGCAGCACGATGGCGGACATCGCGTAGGCGAGGTCCTCGACCGGGATCGCACCGATCTTCGCACCGCTGATGAGCGAGGGGTCGTAGGCGACGATCCGCAGCGTGACGATGACGTTGTCGAACACCATCGTCATCACCAGCAACGCGACGCCGGCGATCACGGACGTGAGCACCGCGACCCGGCGCCCGACCGCGGGCCGTCGACCCGCCGCACGGGCCCGGCGGGCGGCGACGACGCCGGCGACCACGGCCACGACGGCCGTGACGCCGAAGAACGGCAGGGCCAGGAGCGCGTACGCCCCGGTGCCGTTCACGCGCGCCGCCGATCGGTCGCCCGCTGCACCAGGGGCCGGACGAAGCCGACCAGGTCCATCGTCGAGTAGCAGAGCAGCAGCAGGAAGAAGAGCTCCTCGAGCGGGACCTCGGGGGCCAGGAGCACTCCGGTGAGCAGGTTCTGCGGCCCGATGAAGAAGATGCCGGCAGCGACACCGGCGACGTCCCACACCATGAAGAACGCGACGCCGACGACCATCACGGCCGCCGCCCGCCACGGTGCCCGCCAGAAGAACAGCCGGAAGCGGGCGTCCAGCACGGTCATGCCGACCAGGGACACCACCAGGCCGGCGAGGTAGACCCCGGGCATCAGGCGGTCTCGGTCCGGTCCCGCGGGGCCCCGAGGGGCGTCGGAAGCGGCTCGGTGCTCCGGTCGCCGTGGATGCGCTTGAGCAGGACCTCGGCGCTGATCAGGCACATCGGCAGACCGATGCCCGGGATCGTCGAGGCACCGACGTAGTACAGGCCCTCGACCTTCTTCGACGCGTTCTTCTCGCGGAAGAACGCGCTCTGCTTCAGGGTGTGCGCCGGGCCGAGCATCGAGCCGTTCCAGGCGTTCAGGTCGTCGGCGAAGTCGCGCGGCCCGATCGTCCGGCGGACCCGGATGCGGTCGCGCAGGTCCGGCACCCCGGCGCGCTCGGCCAGCACGTCGATGGCACGGTCGGCGATCTGCTCGACCTGGTAGTCGCCGGCTCCGTCGATGCCGCCCTTGCCGATCGACAGGTCGGCGGGCAGCGGCACCAGGATGAACAGGTTGCTGGTACCGGGCGGGGAGACGCTCGGGTCGGTCTCGGACGGGGCGCAGACGTAGATCGAGGCGGGGTCCGGCACGTGCCGGTCGTCCCCGAAGATGGCGCCGAAGTTCGCCTTCCAGTCCGCGGTGAACATCAGGGTGTGGTGCAGCAGGCCCGGCGTCGGACCGTCGATGCCGAGGTACACGAGCACCGCGCTCGGGCCTGGGTCGCGCTTCTTCCAGTGGTCCGCGCCGTGGGTGCGGTGCTCACGCTCGAGCAGCTGCATCTCGGTGTGCTGCATGTCGGCAGCGCTGACCACGAGGTCGGCGGGCGCCGTGTGCTGCACACCGTCGCGGTCGCGGTGGACGACCCCGGTGGCGACGCCGTCCTCGACGACGATCCGTTCGACCTTCGCGCCGGCGATGATCTTCGCGCCCTCGGCCCGGGCGACCCGCTCGACGGCGGAGATCACCTCGGTGATGCCGCCCTTCGGGTAGAGGACGCCGTCGGCCAGGTCGAGGTGGCTCATCAGGTGGTACATGCTCGGCGCCGCGTACGGGCTCGTGCCGAGGAACACCGCCGGGTAGCCGAGGATCTGCCACAGGCGACGATCGCGCACCGCGGTCTCGGCGAAGGTGGAGAGCGGCTCGAGCAGCAGGCGCGCGAGCTTGGGCAGACGACGCAGGACGTCGGGTGCGGCGAGCTTCGTGAGGTCCTGGAAGCTCGTGTAGAGGAACCGGCGCACGGCCATCGTGTAGGTGTCCTCGGCCGACGCGAGGTACTTCCGCATCCGCTCGCCGGCACCGGGCTCGATGGACTCGAACAACGCGATGTTGGCCTCGGCGTCGGCGCGCAGGTCGATCGGCTCGTCGTGGCCCTCGCTGTAGACGCGGTAACCGGGGTCGAGCTTCACCAGGTCGAGTTCGGCCTCGGCCGACGTTCCCAGCAGCTGGAAGAAGTGGTCGAAGACCTCGGGCATGAGGTACCACGACGGCCCGGTGTCGAACCGGAACCCGTCCTGCTCCCACGAGCCGGCACGGCCGCCGAG
Organism: Curtobacterium sp. MCLR17_044; assembly: GCF_003234435.1. Lineage (NCBI taxonomy): Bacteria > Bacillati > Actinomycetota > Actinomycetes > Micrococcales > Microbacteriaceae > Curtobacterium > Curtobacterium sp. MCLR17_044. The sequence goes on from NZ_QKTC01000003.1 coordinate 81,444, forward strand.
CTGCGTGCGCTGCTCGAGCACCGTCACCGAGAAGCCGTCGCGTGCGAGCAGCGCGGCGGCCGCCAGGCCGCTGATGCCGCCGCCGATGACGACCGCGCGGCGTGCGGGCACCTTGCGCCGGGTGGTGGTGGCGACCGTCGTCGGTCGGGAGGCGCGGGGCGGGGTCATGAGGAGCCTCCCGGCCGGTGGGTGGTGACGCGCGACCGGAGCGGTGCGCGTCCGGCGAGGACCTGCGCCGCGAGGCGCACCTTCACCGGGTTGGGGACGCGCACGCGCGTCGTGACGAGGCGGCTCGCCGGGGTGCGCGCGAGTCGGTCGTTGAGTTCCTGGAACAGCGCGTGGGCGAGTCCGACGGCGTTGCGGGCGTCGGCCGGCAGCAGCCGGATCGTGCGTGCTGCGTGGTCGAGGTCGGCCTGCACGTCGGCGACCAGGCGGTGCTTCGTGGCCTCGTCGAAGGAGCGGATGTCGACGCCCGGGAAGTACGAGCGACCGAGGACCTCGAAGTCGGCGTGCAGGTCACGCAGGAAGTTCACCTTCTGGAACGCGGCGCCGAGCGCACGTGCACCGGCGACGAGTTCGGCCTGGTCGAACGTCGGCCGACCGGCGCGGTACACGAACGCGCGCAGGCACATCAGGCCGACGACCTCGGCGGAGCCGTACACGTACGCGTCGAACGAGGCGTCGTCGTGCTCGGTGCGGTCGAGGTCCATGCGCATCGAGGCGAAGAACGGGGCGGTGAGCTCGGCGCCGAAGCCGGTGGCGCGGGCTGTCCGGGCGAAGGCGTGGACGACCGGGTTCACCGAGAAGCCGAGCGCGATGGCCCGTTCGGTGTCGGCCTCGAGCTCGTCGAGCACCGTGCGGGCGAGCTCGCGGTCGAGCCCGGCCTCGGTCGCGGGGCCGTCGACGACCTCGTCCGCGACGCGGACCAGCGCGTAGACGTTCCGGATGTGCTCGCGCGTGTCGCGGGCCAGCATGCGGCTCGCCAGGCCGAACGACGTGGAGTACCGGTCGATGACGACACCCGACGCGGCCTCGGCCGTGGCGTCGTAGAGCTGGAGGCGAGCCGGACGGGATCCGGTCGCCGTGGTGGTGCTGTGGGTCACCGGGCGCGCTCCACGAGTTCGGTCACGAGGGCCTCCAGGCGGTCGGCGAGGTCGTACGGCAGCCGGGCGAGCTCGGCCCGGGCGAGTGCGGTGTGGTCGGCGACGCGTGCTTCCGCGGCGCCGCGCGCACCGCAGGACACCAGGGTCGCACGGACCTCGTCCGCGCGCGCCTCGGTCAGGTCCGGGTCGCCGAGGTACGGCTCGAGGTCGGGCCAGCAGTCCGTGGTCGCCGCGTAGGCGATCAGCATGGTGCGCTTGCCCTCGCGCAGGTCGCCGAGCACGGTCTTGCCGGTCATGGTCTCGTCACCGAACACCCCGAGCAGGTCGTCGACGATCTGGTACGCGATGCCGATCTCGCGACCGAAGGCCCCGAGGGCGGTGACGATCTCCTCGTCAGCGCCGGCCAGGACGGCACCGGACTGCAGCGGAGCCTCGAACGAGTACACGCTCGTCTTCGCCCGCTCCATCGCCAGGACCTCGTCCACCGTCGGCATCACGCCGAGCGCCAGGTCGACGTCGGTCATCTCGCCGGCAGCGCTGGCGAACACCGCCTCGTCGAGCAGTTCGAGCAGCCGCTCGCGACGGGTGCCGTCGACGCCCGCAGCCTCGATGAAGCGGGGCGCACCGGCGAGCGCCAGGTCACCGGCGATGACCGCGGCACTCATCCCCCGGTGCTCGGCCGTCGGCAACGGCAGGCCGCCCGTCGTCCCGTTGTCACGGAAGGACCCGGCGACGTTCGGCTGACCACGGCGCGACCAGTCGCGGTCGATGACGTCGTCGTGCACCACGAGTGCGGTGTGCAGGAGTTCGTAGGCCGCGGCGACGTTGGCGGCTGCGTGCACGTCAGTGCCGCCCATGCCGGCGTACGCGGTCATGACCATGCGGGGCCGGAAGCGCTTGCCGCCCATGCTCGCCTTGCGGAGCACGCGCCACAGTTCTTCGGACGGTCGGCCGTAGCGCTCGGCGCGTGCCGACGACACGGCGAAGAAGCGCTCGAGGCAGTCGTCGACGAGCGCGAGGTCGATGTGCGGCACGGTGGTCGCTTCCTCGCTCATTGGCCTAACCTATCGACACAGATGAACGCTTTCCCTGAATCCGTGGTGCTCCTGGCCGACGACCGTACCCCGATCGGCACGGCGGACAAGTTCACGGTGCACACAGCCCACACGCCCCTGCACCTGGCGTTCTCGTGCCACGTCCGGAACACCGACGGTGACGTCCTGGTGACCCGACGAGCACTGTCGAAGAAGACTTGGCCGGGGGTGTGGACGAACACCTTCTGCGGCCACCCCGGTCCGCACGAGTCCTTCGAGGACGCCATCGCCCGTCGGGCCTCTCGCGAGCTCGGCATCACCGTGCGGGACGTCGAGGTCGTGCTGCCGGAGTTCCGGTACCGCGCGGTCGACGCATCGGGCATCGTGGAGAACGAGGTCTGCCCCGTCTTCCGTGCCGTGACCGACGACACCCCGGCGCCCGCGGACGACGAGGTCGCCGAGTGGGCATGGGTGTCCGAGGACTCTCTCAGGCAGGCCGTCGCTGGCGCACCGTTCGCCTGGAGCCCATGGCTCGGGTGGCAGCTCGCCGAGCTCGAGACCGCTGGGCTGCACGTCACGCGCTGACGCTCCTGCGCCTGCCGCGACGGGTTGTCCGACCCGCGCCGCAGGCGTACGCTCGACCGTCGGCAGCGCTCTGGGCGCCGCCACGACGAGACGAGAAGGGCAGGTGAGGCGCGATGTCGGGTGACCATCCTCGATCGGGCCGGCCGCCCGTGTCGGTCGTCGCGCCCGCTCGCTGACCCTGCCCCGCCCCGGATCGCCTCCGGGGCGCCATCGCGCCCGCCTGCTCCCCACCGAAGGAGCACGCACATGGCACTGATCGACAACGCGATCTACGTCCGGGGACGCCGCGTGGAGTCTCCGTCGACCCTGTCGCGCCCGGCTCGTGGCGACCTGACGTGGATCGGGCTGCTCCGGCCCGACCCGCACGAGCTCGAGGCCGTCGCCACCGAGTTCGACCTGCACGAGAACGCCGTCGAGGACGCCCGCAAGGGACACCAGCGCGCCAAGCTCGAGCGCTACGGCGACACCCTGTTCCTGGTGCTCCGGCCGGCCTGGTTCGACCCGTCCGAGGGCACCGTCGAGTTCGGCGAGGTGCACCTGTTCGTCGGCGACCACTTCGTGGTGAGCGTCCGGCACGCCGCTCGACCCGACCTGGCGGCGCTGCGGGCGCAGGTCGAGGCGGACCCGGAGTTCCTGGCGAAGGGGTCCGAGGCCGTGACCGCGGCCGTGCTCGACGAGGTCGTCGACGGCTACGGCCCCGTCGTCCAGGTGCTGCAGGAGCAGATCGACGCCATCGAGGACCAGCTGTTCGCCGGGCAGGTCGACCCGGGGGTCTCGAAGCGCATCTACCAGCTGCTCAGCGAGGTCCTCGCGTTCCAGCGGGCCACCACCCCGGTGCCGGCGATGGTCACGGGGCTGCTCCGCGGTGCCGACAAGTACGGCGTCGACGACGACGTGCAGCACCGCCTCCGCAACGTGCACGACCACGCACTCCGCGTCACCGAGCGGGTCGACTCGTTCCGCGCCCTGCTCGAGAACGCCCTGACCCTGCACGCCACCCTGGTGTCGCAGGAGCAGAACGAGGCGATGCGCCGGATGACCAGCGCGAGCCTGGCCCAGGGCGAGGAGAGCCGGCAACTCGCCCGGGCAGCACACCGCCAGGGCGAGGAGGTCAAGAAGATCTCGTCGTGGGCGGCGATCCTGTTCGCACCGGGCCTGATCGCCGGTGTCTACGGGATGAACTTCGACCACATGCCCGAGCTGCACTGGCACTACGGCTACCCGGTCGCGATCCTCGGCATGCTCCTGCTGATGGGCGTGCTCTGGGCGATCTTCCGCAAGCGCAACTGGCTCTGAGCGGACGGCGGATCGGCGCACAGGTGGCGTCGATCCGCCGGACGTGCATAATGATCTGGCCCGGATGTGAACGTGCACATCGATGTGCCACGACACCCGGGCGGAAACGAGCAGCAATGGCGTCATCGCGGACACAGCAACCGCGTTCGCCCAGCATCCGTGACGTCGCACGGATCGCGGGCGTCTCGCACCAGACCGTCTCGCGGGTGCTGAACAACTCGGACGCGATCCGGGCCGAGACACGCGACAAGGTCCTGGCGGCCATGGAGCAGCTGCAGTACCGGCCGAACCGGGCCGCACGCGCCCTGGTCACGAGCCGGACCCACACGATCGGCGTCCTGACGGCCCGCCGCGCCCACTACGGTCCCGCCGTGGCACTGCAGGCGATCGAGGACGCCGCGATGCTCCGGGGCTACTCGGTCACGACTGCGAACATCGCCGAGGCGACCGATGCCGCCGTGCGTGAGGGACTCGGGCACCTGCTCGACCTCGACGTCGAAGGCATCGTCGTCATCGCACCCCAGCAGCGGGTCTTCGACCTGATCGCGGAGCTCGGTATCCGCACCCCCTACGTCACCATGCGCGCCAGCGTCGGTGAGGACCCGACCGCCCTGTGGGTGGACCAGATGGAGGGCGCCCGGCTCGCGACCGCGCACCTGCTCGACCTGGGGCACGAGTACGTGCGGCACATCGCCGGACCGCAGGACTGGATCGAGGCCGACGCCCGGATGCAGGGGTTCCTGCGCGAGATGTCCGACCGCGACATGGCCGTCGCGCCGCCGATCCTGGGCGACTGGACCGCCGACTTCGGGTACCACGCCGGCCGCGAGCTGCTGCGGTGGCGGGACTGCACCGCGATCTTCTGCTCGAACGACCAGATGGCGCTCGGCGTGATGCACGCGGCGCGCTCGTACGGACTCGACGTCCCGGGTGACCTGTCCGTGGTCGGCTACGACGACATCCCCGAGGCGAAGCACTTCTGGCCACCGCTCACCACGGTGCAGGTCGACTTCGCCGAGCTCGGGCGGCGCTGCGTGGACCTGCTGCTGCCGAGCGAGGGCGAACTGCTCCGCCCGATCGACATCGTCCCGCAGCTGGTCGTGCGCGCCTCCACGAGCGCGCCCCGCACGCGCTGACGCAGCTCGGGCTGGTGCGGCGCCCCGGAGTACCTGCCACGGACTTCTGCCCAGGGACGCCCGGAGACACCCGGTACGCCCGAAACCACCCGGCGTCCCCGGAGTACCTGCCACAAACGGGCATACCTGCCACGAACTTCCGACCAGGTACGCCCGAAGACACCAGGTACGCCCGGAATGACTGGGTACACCCGAAACGTCTCGGTACACCCGAAACCAACCGGCCACCCCGGAGTACCTGCCAGGAACGGGCGTACCTGCAACGAACTTCCGACCAGGTACGCCCGGAATGTCCAGGTACGCCCGGAATGTCCAGGTACGCCCGGAACGACCAGGTACGCCCGGAACTAACCGGTACGCCCGGAACCACCCGGCCACCCCGGAGTAGCTGCCACGAACGGGCGTACCTGCCACGAACGTCCGACCAGGGACGCCCGGAAGCACCAGCCACGCCCGCTCCGACGAGGCGAGCGGAGCTCCGGACGCGACCACGAAGCGGACCGGAGGCCCGTGGCGGGCCCGCCACGGGCCTCCCGTCCGCGCATGCGGTTCCGCGCAACAAAACGCCCGTTCGCGGGGCCCCTGGCCCCAACCCGGGGGACGTTCCCTCCGGATCACGCACGCCGTTACGAAAACGCGACCAATCCGAATTGACAGCCACACCGAGGCTGTGCGTAAATTGCCTCCGTCCAGCCGATGTGACCGTTCACATGAGCGTCACACCGAGCCGGATCCGGACGCGACAACGAAGTCCACACAGGCCCCCTGTGCTTTCGCTGCCGCAGCAGAACCACCCGAACACACTGCCGCACCGAAGCGGCAGAAGGAGATGCACTGTGGCGTCAACCCCGATCGACACCGGCCTCGAGACCCGGTCGATCACCGCACCCGAGACGATCCTCGAGATGCGCTCGATCACCAAGGAGTTCCCTGGTGTGAAGGCGCTGGCCGACGTCTCCCTCAGCGTCCGCGCCGGCGAGATCCACGCGATCTGCGGCGAGAACGGCGCCGGCAAGTCGACCCTGATGAAGGTCCTGTCGGGCGTCTACCCGTACGGCACCTACAGCGGCGAGATCGTCTACGAGGGCGAGGAAGTCCGCTTCTCGAACATCAAGCAGTCCGAGCAGGCCGGCATCGTCATCATCCACCAGGAGCTGGCGCTCGTCCCGGAGCTCTCGATCACCGAGAACCTGTTCCTGGGCAACGAGCCGAGCCGCGCTGGCGTCATCAACTGGACCGCCGCGCAGCTCCGTGCGCAGGACCTGCTCGCCCGCGTCGGCCTGGCCGACGACCCGGACACGCAGATCAAGAACATCGGTGTCGGCAAGCAGCAGCTCGTCGAGATCGCGAAGGCCCTGCACAAGGACGTCAAGCTCCTGATCCTCGACGAGCCGACCGCCGCGCTCAACGAGAACGACTCCCAGCACCTGCTCGACCTGATCGTCGGACTGAAGGCCAAGGGCATCGCGAGCATCATCATCAGCCACAAGCTCAACGAGATCGAGCAGATCGCGGACGAGATCACGATCATCCGCGACGGTAAGGCCATCGAGACGCTCAACGTCAAGGCGGACGGCGTCAACGAGGACCGCATCATCCGCGGCATGGTGGGCCGCTCGCTCGAGTCGCGCTTCCCGGACCGCACCCCGAAGATCGGCGAGACCTTCTTCGAGGTCCGCAACTGGACGGTGCAGCACCCGATCGACCCGTCGCGTCTGGTCTGCAAGGCATCGAACTTCCACGTCCGCAAGGGCGAGATCGTCGGCTTCGCCGGCCTGATGGGCGCCGGACGCACCGAGCTGGCGATGAGCCTGTTCGGTCGCTCCTACGGCACCTGGCTCGACGGCCAGATCATCAAGGACGGCCGCGAGATCAAGGTCACGAACGTCCAGCAGGCGATCGAGAACGGCATCGGCTACGTCTCCGAGGACCGCAAGGCGCTCGGCCTGAACCTGCTCGACACCGTGAAGCGCTCGACGGTCGCCGCCGACCTGCAGAAGATCTCGAAGGCCGGTGTCGTCGACTCGCTCGAGGAGTACTCGGTCGCCGAGAAGTACCGCAAGATGCTCCGCACCAAGGTGCCGAGCGTCGAGGACAACGTCGGCAAGCTCTCTGGTGGCAACCAGCAGAAGGTCGTCCTGTCCAAGTGGATGTTCACCGACCCCGACATCCTGATCCTCGACGAGCCCACCCGCGGCATCGACGTGGGTGCCAAGTTCGAGATCTACGGGATCATCCAGCAGCTCGCGGCCGAGGGGAAGGGCATCATCCTCATCTCGTCCGAGCTCCCCGAACTCCTCGGTCTCTCCGACCGGATCTACACCATCTTCGAGGGCCAGATCACCGCTGACCTCCCGGCCGACCAGGCCGATCCCGAATCGCTCATGCGCAGCATGACCTCCGCGCGGAAGGGCGCCACCGCCTCATGAACAACCTGAAACTGCTCTTCGGCAAGGGCAACAGCATCGGCCAGTACGGCATGATCATCGCCCTCATCGTGCTGCTGATCTTCTTCTCGGTCACGACGAACGGGCTCATCCTCGAGCCGACCAACGTCATCAACCTGTTCCTGCAGTACTCCTACATCCTGATCCTGGCGCTCGGCATGGTCATGGTCATCATCGCGGGGCACATCGACCTGTCGGTGGGTTCGGTCGCAGCGGTCGTCGGCATCGTCGTGGCGCAGTCCATGGCCGTGTGGGACTTCCCGGTGTGGGCCGCCATCATCCTGGGTCTCGCGTGCGGTGCCCTGATCGGTGCGTGGCAGGGCTTCTGGGTCGCGTTCGTGAAGGTCCCGGCCTTCATCGTGACGCTGGCCGGTCAGCTGATCTTCCGTGGCGTGAACCAGATCATCGGCAACTCGACGTCCGTCCCCGTGCCGAACGGCTTCACCCCGATCGGCGCCGGCTTCCTCGGTGACTTCGGCCCCGACTTCGGCTACAGCAACGGCACGCTGCTCATCGGGCTCGTCACGATCCTCGCACTCATCATCATCGAGGCCCGCGGCCGCGCCCGCCGCCGGAAGATGCAGGCAGAGGTCCCGCCGCTGTGGGTCTCGATCGTCCGCACCGGCATCCTGGTCGCCGTCACGCTCGTCGCGACGTACCTGTTCGGTGCCGGCCCGGTCGGCACCTCGGTCCCGATCGTCGCGATCATCCTCGGTGTCCTGACCATCGTCTACGGCTTCGTCACGAAGAACACGATCTTCGGTCGCCAGGTCTACGCCGTCGGTGGCAACGCCAACGCCGCCGTCCTGTCCGGTGTCTCCGCGAAGAAGGTCAACTTCTTCGTCATGATGAACATGTCGGTCCTCGCCGCGATCGCCGGCATGGTGTTCGTCGCCTACTCCGGCGCCTCGGGCCCCGCGGACGGCACCGGCTGGGAGCTCGACGCGATCGCCGCCGTGTTCGTCGGTGGCGCGGCGGTCGCCGGTGGTGTCGGCACGATCTCCGGCTCGATCATCGGTGGTCTCGTGATGGCGCTGCTGTCGAACGGTCTGCAGCTCATGGGCCTCGAGTCGAACCAGGTGCAGATCATCCGCGGCCTGGTCCTGCTCGTCGCCGTCGCCTTCGACGTCTACTCGAAGTCGCAGGGACGCCCGTCGCTGATCGGCGGCATGATGCGGCAGTTCCAGCGGAAGGACACCGAGCAGAACACGGTGGCCGCCCAGCAGCCGCGGTCCATCGAGGACCAGCCGGACAAGATCACCCTCCCCTAGTCCCAACTCCCCACACCGGGGCCTCGGCCCCACACCTCCTCAACGAAGAGAAAGCACTCACATGCGCAAGAAGATCGTCGCCGGCCTCAGCCTGGCGCTCATCGCGGGCCTCGCCCTCAGCGGTTGCTCGGCACGCGGCTCGTCCGACGACGCCGGCAGCACCAGCACCATCAAGAAGGGCGACCTCATCGGCGTCGCCCTGCCGGCCAAGACCTCGCAGAACTGGGTCCTCGCGGGCGCCGCGTTCAAGAAGTCGATCGAGGACGCCGGCTTCAAGGCCGACATCCAGTACGCCAACGCCGGCAACCCGGTGCCCGACCAGCAGTCGCAGATCTCGGGCATGATCACCAAGGGCGCCAAGGCCGTCATCATCGGTGCCGCCGACGGTTCGCAGCTGACCGCGCAGGTCAAGTCCGCCAAGGACCGTGGCGCCGTCGTCATCGCCTGGGACCGCAACATCCTGAACACGAAGAACGTCGACTACTACGTGGCGTTCAACAACTTCAAGGTCGGCCAGCTCCAGGCCGAGGCGCTGCTCAAGGGCCTCGAGGAGAAGAAGGGCGACAAGCCGTACAACGTCGAGCTCTTCGCCGGTTCGCCGGACGACGCCAACGCGACCGTGTTCTTCAACGGTGCGATGGACGTCCTGCAGCCGAAGATCGACGACGGCACCATCAAGGTCGTCTCCGGTCAGACCACGTTCCAGAAGGTCGTCACGCAGGGCTGGCTCGCGCAGAAGGCCCAGTCGCGCATGACCGACCTGCTCTCGCAGTACTACACGGGTGACACCGAGCTCGACGGCGTCCTGTCGCCGAACGACACCCTCGCCCGTGCGATCCTCACCGCGACCAAGGCCGCCGGCAAGGACAACCCCGTCGTGACGGGCCAGGACTCGGAGACCGCGTCCATCCCGCTCATCATGCAGGGCACGCAGTACTCGACGATCTTCAAGGACACGTCGAAGGAGGCCCAGGCGGCCGTCGACCTCGTCTCCACGCTGTCGAAGGGCGACAAGCCCGACACGAAGATGGACAAGACGAACAACTACAACGGCAAGAAGACGGTCCCCGCGATCGAGCTCACGCCGGTCCTGGTCACCAAGGACAACGCCGTCGAGGCCTACAAGGGCAACGACACCCTCGAGGAGCTCGCCAAGAAGGGCTGATCTCCCCAGCACCACGGACGGCCCCGTCTCGCCTCGGCGAGACGGGGCCGTCCTGCGTCGTCCGGGGGCCGGCCACACGCGGACGGGAGGCTCGGTGTACGTCGTGATCCGTGCCTCCAGTCCGCCCCGTGTTCCGCCCAGGGCACGTGGCCGCGCCCGCTCCGTGCCCGCGTCCGTCAGGGGTGGGCAGCGCGCAACCGGCGCGCGGCGTCGGCGAGGTGCGGCACGTCGGTGCGGGCGGTGCCGAACACCAGCGCACGCGTCGTGTCGAAGTACCGCCGGGTCAGCCGCTCCCCCAGGTCGGACACGCGCGACCACGGGATGCCGGGCTCGCTCGCGGTGACCCCGGCGGGGAGCACCCGGACCGCCTCACCGATCTCGACCAGGCGCATCCGGACCGCGTCGTGCACCAGGTCCTCGGGCACCCGCTCGTCGTCGATGTAGCGCCGGATCGCCTCGCACGCCCGGATGACGTCGTCGAGGCGGTCGGCCACGGCACGGCGGATGCCGGGCTGCCCGCTCACAGCGGCACCGCGGTCCGGACGACCCCGGGGCGCATGCCCGCGGCGTCGACGACGTCGACGCGGACTCCGAGCAACCGTTCGGCGGCGTCCTGGATGCGCATCAGCGCGAAGATGCCGAGCCCCGCGTCGACGTCGACCATCAGGTCGACGTCACTGTCCGGGCCGTCCTCACCCCGGGCGACGCTGCCGAAGATGCGGGGGTTCCGCCCACCGAACCGCTGCACGATCTCGATGAGGTCCTGCCGGGCCGCGACCACGCGCTCGAGGAGCGGCGGGGGTTCCTCGACCGGTTGCAGGTCGATCGTCGTCGTGAAGCCCGCCGCGCGGAGCATCCGCTGCAGGGCGGCGAGCGACGGTTCGCGCCGACCGTTCTCGTACGTGCTGATGACGCTCTGCGTGACGCCCGCGCGCTGGGCGAGCTGGACCTGGGTCAGTTCGGCGCGTTCACGGGCGTCGCGGATGAGCACCGCGGCCGACAGTGGCGGGGCGGACCGTGGGGGGACAGCGGACATGCTGCAACGATACACAGCATCCAACATTTCGTCCGCCGCCGGAGCGGCGCACCTCAGCGGGGGTCGGAGACGTCCGCGCGGTGGAAGTTCAGCGCCGAGCGCGACGCGGTCGGGCCACGCTGACCCTGGTAGCGGGACTGGTACTCGGCGGAACCGTAGGGCTTCTCGGCCGGGCTCGACAGCTGGAAGAAGCACAGCTGTCCGATCTTCATCCCCGGCCAGAGCTTGATGGGCAGGGTCGCGACGTTCGACAGCTCGAGCGTCACGTGCCCGGAGAACCCGGGGTCGATGAAGCCCGCGGTCGAGTGGGTCAGGAGGCCGAGGCGGCCGAGCGAGCTCTTGCCCTCGAGCCGCGCCGCGATGTCGTCGGGCAGCGTCACGACCTCGAACGTGGAACCGAGGACGAACTCACCCGGGTGCAGCACGAACGCCTCGTCCGGGTCGGTCTCGACCAGGCGGGTCAGGTCGGGCTGGTCCACCGCGGGGTCGATGTGCGGGTACTTGTGGTTGTCGAACAGCCGGAAGAACTTGTCGAGCCGGACGTCGATGCTCGACGGCTGCACGAGCGAGGCGTCGTACGGGTCGAGGCCGATCCGGCCTTCGGCGAGCTGGGCGGTGATGTCGCGGTCGGAGAGCAGCACGGACGAAGCCTAGCGGCAGCGGGCGTTGCGCCGGTATGCTGCCAGGCTGCCCACCGCCCGCGCGGGCGGCGTTCGGAGCAGTGATGAGCACGTACACCGTCGACGAGATCACGGTGCCCGCCTCGATGGACGACGACCCGGCGACCGTCGCGACCTTCGCCGAGTGGCTCGCGGTGTCCGACGGCGCCGAAGCCGCCGTGCACGGGCTGCACGAGTTGGCCTGGACGCCGGAGGAGTACCTGCCGCTGTGCCGCGAACCGGGTGCCCCGAGCCGGCTCGTCGTCGCCCGCGACGACCGCGGCACCGTGGTCGGTGCGGGCTCGTACGACACGAAGCAGGAGCCCGGCACCACCAACTGCTGGCTGTCGGTCGGCGTCGTCCCCGAGCACCAGCGCCGCGGTGTCGGGACGCTGCTCGCCGACCACCTGGAGTCGATGGCCCGCGCCGACGGCCGCACGCAGTGGAAGACGTACGCCGTCTCGCGGCAGGTCGGGCCCGCGTCCGGTCCCGGGTACGTGCAGGCCCCGACGGGGTTCGGCGCCGTCCCGGAGGACGAGGCCGGGGTGCGGTTCCTGACCGCCCGCGGCTGGCACTTCGGCCAGGTGAACCGGATCAGCCGGCTCCCGCTGCCCGCCGACGCATCCGTGGTGCGCGGACTGCACGAGCGGGCGTCTGCTGCCGCCGGGCCGGAGTACCGCGTGCACGCCTGGACCGGTCGCACGCCGGAGCAGTGGCTCGACGGCATCGCCCTGCTCGAGACCCGGATGAGCACCGACGCGCCCGCCGGGGACATGGAGGAGCCCGAGGACGTCTGGACCGCCGAACGGCTCCGGGAGCACGAGGACGAGCTCGCCCGGGCACCGCGCACCCTGCTCACCGTGGCCGTCGAGCACGTGCCGACGACCACCCTGGCCGGTTTCACGCAGCTGTCCGTGCCGGACGACCCCGCACGGCCGGCACAGCAGTGGGACACCCTGGTGCTCCGCGAGCACCGCGGCCACCGGCTCGGCTGGCTGCTCAAGGTCGTCGGGATCCAGGAGCTCGAGCGGCGGTTCCCGGGGCGTCCCTCGGTCATCACGTTCAACGCGGAGGAGAACCGCCACATGCTCGACGTGAACGAGGCCGTCGGGTTCGTCGGCGTCGGCTGCGAGGGCATCTGGGAACGGCGGGTCTGAGCGCGCATCCGAGGGGCCGCCGTCCAGCCGACACGCCTACGATTGGACGGTCATGACCGTCACGTCACCCGAAACCCAGCCCACGGGGTCAGCGCCGGACGCCGCCCCCACCACCGGGCGCTCGTCCACCGTCGCGACGGTCCTCGTCATCGCGATCCCGCTGGCCGTCGCGTGCTCGATCCTCGGGCTGACGATCACCGGTGCCTTCAGCGCGAGTCAGCAGCTGGTGTCCGCCGGCGAGGTCGTCGAGTACGGCCTGCCGATCGCCCGCGTCGTGCACGACACGATGGCGGCGCTGACCATCGGGCTCCTCATCGTCGCCGCCTTCGCGCTGCCCGCGCAGAAGAAGGACCACGGCGCCCTGTCCAGCGTGCAGCACCGTGCGACCCGGTGGGCTGCTGCGACCGGCGCCGTCTGGTTCCTGGCCGCCGCGGTGAGCATCGTCCTGACCGGCGCGAACACCCTCGGTGTCCCGCTCACCAGCCCGGTGTTCGCCCGCAACTTCATGCTCTTCGCGTTCCAGGTCGAGATCGGCCAGGCGCTCGTGGTCTCGGCTGCCGCGATCCTCGTCGCCACGGTGGTGGCCGCCTTCGCCACCCGGGTGACGACCCTGGCGTTCGCCACCGTGATCGGCCTGTTCGCCCTGCTCCCCCTGGCCCTGTCCGGTCACGCCGCCGGGTCGCTCGAGCACGCGAACGCGGTGAACTCGCTCGCGATCCACCTGGTCGGGGTGTGCGTGTGGGCCGGTGGCCTGGTCGCCGTGGTCCTGCTCCGCACCCGCACCAAGGGCGCGACCGGACGCGTGATCGCCCGGTACTCGACGCTCGCCGGCTGGTCGTTCGGGGCCGTGGCGTTCTCCGGCATCGTCAACGCGTCGCTGCGTCTGACCGGCCCGCTCGACCTGTTCACGACCACGTACGGCTGGCTCATCACCGTCAAGGCGCTCATCCTCGTGCTGCTCGGCGTCGCGGGGATCGTGCAGCGCCGGAAGCTCGTGCCCGGGCTCCTCCGCGCGCCGCTCGACCGCCGCCTGTTCACCCGGTTCGCCCTGGCCGAGATCGTGTTCATGGCCGTGGCCATCGGTGTCTCGGTCGCCGTGTCCCGCTCGCAGCCGCCGATCCCGCAGACCCCGGCGACGGGCGAGGACACCCGCTCCGGCCTGATCGGGTTCCCGTTCCCGCCTGCGCAGACCACGCAGACCTACCTGACCCAGTGGCACATCGACTGGGTGTGGCTCGGTCTGGCCGTCGTCGGGGCCGTCTGGTACCTGCTGGCGGTGCGCAAGCTGCGGAAGCGCGGCGACGCCTGGCCCGTCGGGCGCACCATCGCCTGGCTGATCGGCTGCGCCCTGTTCATCTGGACGACGTCGGCCGGCCCTGCCGTGTACGGCATGATCCACTTCTCGTCGCACATGCTCCAGCACATGCTGCTGATGATGTTCGTCCCGCTGCCGCTCGTGCTCGGCGGCCCGGTGCTGCTCGCGCTCCGCACTCTGCCGGTCCGGAACGACGGCTCACGCGGCGCCCGCGAGTGGCTCATGCTCTTCGTGCACTCCCGTTGGATGCAGTTCCTCGGCAAGCCCGCCGTCGCCGGGATCATCTTCGCCGGGTCCCTCGTGGTGTTCTACTTCACGCCGGCGTACCAGGCCGCGATGCAGTCGCACGAGTGGCACGTCGCGATGATCATCCACTTCGTCCTGAGCGGCTACCTGTTCTTCTGGGTCTTCGTCGGTGTCGACCCGGGCCCCCAGCGCCCGCCGTACCCGATGCTCATCATCACCCTGCTGGCCACCCTGGCGTTCCACGCGTTCTTCGGCGTCGCGGTCATGACGTCGCAGTCGGTGTTCGCGATCGACTGGTTCCACGCGCTGGGCCAGACCAACGACGCCGCACTGCTCGACGACCAGCACACCGGCGGCGGCATCGCCTGGGGCGCTTCGGAGCTCCCGATGGTGTTCGTGGCCCTGCTCGTCGTCCGGAACTGGATGCGCTCGGACAAGCGCGACGCGAAGCGCCTCGACCGCAAGGCCGACCGCGACGGTGACGCCGACCTCAAGGCGTACAACGAGCGCCTGGCGGCGATGAGCAAGCGGGACTGACCCGCAGCACGGGTCACACGGCGGGCGTTGCCCCGGTCAGTCCCCGTGGACGATGCAGACCGCGTCGAGGTCCATCGCGGCCTCGAGCGCGGCCGAGATCCCCGATTCCCCGTCGGGGCCGGCGGGGGTCACGGTGTCGACCCACCACAGCGGTGTCGCCAGGGTCGGGGCGTCCGGCAGGATCCGCTCGACCTCGTCGAAGGAGTCCACTCGGCGCACGCCGAGCACGGTGATCACCGGGTGCGTGGCGTCACGGCAGACCTGCATCATCGGGCCGTCGTCGAGCGCCCGGACACCCCAGGTCTCGTCGTGCAGCAGGAGCGCCTCCGCCACCTCGCGCGTCTCCACCGGCTGGCGGCAGAGGATGGTGACGTCACGCGGCACCCTGACCGCCCACCATCCGGTCGTCGCGGACGTGGCCGTCGAGCGTGCCCTCGTCGTGCGCGGGGTCGAGCGGTGCGCCACCGACCAGCTGCAGGAAGCGGTCCTCGTCGATGCGGTCGAGGAACGACTCGAGCGCTTCCCAGCCGTCCTCGAAGCGGACGATCATGCCGCCGTCGTCAGCGGCGTCGGCATCCGGGCGGGCGGCCGAGCCGGCTGCGAAGGTCGCGGTCGTGGTGCGCGGTGGCGGCCAGACGCCGTCGCGGTCCAGGAAGCCGGCGGCCTCGGGGCCCACGACGACGGCGAGCGGCGACGGTTCGCCGTGCGAGACGGCCCGCACCAGGTGGTCGGCGTCGCCGCGGCGCTGCATGACCACGCCGAACACCGGGACGACCTGGTCGGCGACCCGCTGCACGGCGTCGAACATCCGGTTCGCCAGCCCCGGGTCGGTGTTCTCCTCGGGCACGGTGAGCACGGCGGACATCGTCTCGACGACGACCCCGCCGACCAGGTGCGCGGTCATCGTCGCGGAGAACCCCTCGCCGACGGCGTACGAGGTCGAGATGCCGGGTGCCTCGTGCTTCGCGTACTGCGTGACGACCCAGCGGTCCCACGGCACGGTGAGCGGTTCGGCGGTGCCCCACCGCGTCGGGCAGGTGCCGACCGTGTGGCACAGCGCCTCGATCGCGGAGCCCATGTCGACCGCACGCCCGGGGTGGTGGCGGAGGGTCAGGTCGATGCTGATCTGTCGCACCGAGTCGGCCGAGACGGGGTGCTCGGGCGACGGGGTGCCCACGAGTTCGGGGCCGCGGTGCACGAAGTCCTCGATGTCCGATGCGGCGACGCCGGTCCGGCCGTCACGCAGCGTGCCGTCGAAGTCGGACACCGCCCACGCGGCGCCGTACGCGCCGAGCGCATGACGGAGTGCCGGGGTGATCGCCGCGGCCCGGCCGGTGCGGAGCACGACCGTCCGTCCGGCGTCCGCCGACCGACGGAGCAGCGAGGCGAGCGCGTCCGTCAGCCACACGACGGGCGAGGCGGACTCGACCACGATCGCCGAGCCGACCACGTCGTCGATGAGGGGATGCCTGACCATCCGGGTCCTCCTCGGTTCGGGGCTGGAACTCCCTGGACGGTACACACGGGGGCGACACCTGTCCGTCAGGCGCCCACCCTCACAGCGGAGACTCGGGAGGCGCGACACGCGCCCGCGAGACGGCGTACGGTGCGCGGCCGGCTGGCTTCCAGGCGAGAATCCGCTAGGCTTGCCGAGTCCCGTTCTGCGGGGCGCGCGAGTGTAGTTCAATGGTAGAACTCCAGCTTCCCAAGCTGGTAGCGCGGGTTCGATTCCCGTCACTCGCTCCGTCGGACGTACGCTCGCCGCATGTCCTCCTCCTCCGGTTCCCCCGAACCCATCGCACCCGTGGTCGTCATCGGTGCCGGGGTCGTCGGCGCTGCGACCGCGTACGCCCTCACCGCCCGCGGCGAGCGCGTCCTGCTCGTGGAACAGCACGCTCGCGGCCACCACCTCGGGTCCTCGCACGGTGCGACCCGGATCTTCCGGCAGGGCTACGCCGACCCGGAGTACGTCGCGCTGACCGCCCGCGCACTGGCGCTGTGGGAAGCGCTCGAGGCCGCTTCCGGCGAAGAGCTCATCGTCCGCACGGGTGCCGTCGACCACGGTCGGCCCGAGGTCGTCGACGCGATCGCCGCGGCCCTCGCCGACGCGGACATCCCGCACGATTCGCTCACGCCGGACCAGGCGGCGGCGCGCTGGCCCGGCATCGCGTTCGAGGGGAGCGTGCTGGCCCACCCCTCGGCCGGGCGCATCCGCTCCGACCGGACGATCGAGGTGTTCCTCACGCTGGCCGAAGAGACCGGTCTCGCCGACCTGCGGTTCGACACGCGGGTCACCGGGCTCGAGGACCACGGTGACGACGTCACCGTGACGCTGTCCGACGGCAGCGCCGTCCGCACCGCGTCCGTGGTGGCCGCGGTGGGCTCGTGGGCCCCCACGCTGGTCGGCGAGCTGCTCACCGGACGCGGGGCGGGCCTCCCGGCCATCCGCGTCACCCAGGAGCAGCCGGCCCACTTCCCCAGCCACCTGCCGGACGCGGCCTGGCCGAGCTTCGTGCACTGGGCCGACGGCGACGACGTGTACGGGCTGCTGACGCCGGGCGAGGGTGTCAAGGTCGGGTTCCACGGCACCGGGCCGATCGTCGACCCGGACCACCGGGACTTCATGCCCGTGCCGACCGAGGCCGAGCGACTGCAGGCGTACGTCGCGCGGTACGTGCCGGGGGCCGACGCGACGAAGCCGACGTTCATCAGCTGCCTGTACGACAACTCCCCCGACGAGGACTTCGTCATCGACCGGGTCGGACCGCTGACCGTGGCGACGGGGTTCTCCGGGCACGGCTTCAAGTTCGCGCCGCTGCTCGGCGAGATGCTCGCGGACCTCGCCATGGGCGGCGTGCCGCACCCGCGCTTCGCCCTGCCGGAGCCGGTCGCCGCGCCCCCGCTCTGACGCCAGCGCGCGGTCGTTCGCGAGACGCCGGCGTGTTCGTTCGACGCCGTCATGTCGTCGAGACGCCGCCGAATCCGGAGGCGTCTCGCGGACGACGCGGCGTCCTGCGCACACACCGGCGTCTCACACCCGCGCACACGCCGTCGTCTTCTGCGCACGCCGTCGCCTGGCGACCGGCCGCTACGGTGGGAGCCGTGCGCATCATCGTGGCTCCGGACTCGTTCAAGGGCACCGCGACGGCGGCGTCGATCGCTGCGGCGGTCCGTGCCGGCTGGCTGACCGAACGCCCCGACGACGACGTGGTGCTCGTCCCGATGGCCGACGGCGGCGAGGGCACGCTCGACGCCTTCGAGACCGCCGTCCCCGGGGCCGTCCGGGTGCCCGTCACCGTGACCGGGCCGGCCGGGACACCGGTCGACACCCACTGGCTGCGGCTGCCCGACGGCCGCGCGGTGGTGGAGCTCGCGGCGACGAGCGGCCTCCCCCTGCTCGACGCACCGATGCCGGACACGGCGACGAGCCGCGGGTTCGGCGAGGCGATCGCCGCCGCGCTCGACACAGGGGCCACGGGACTCGTGCTCGGCATCGGGGGCAGCGCGTCCACCGACGGCGGGCGTCCGGTGCTCGAGGCGCTCGGACTCGACAGCGACGGAGCCGGCACCGACGGCCTCCGGGCACTCCCCCCGCTCGGCGTCACCGTGCTCACCGACGTGACCTCTCCGCTGCTCGGTCCGACCGGTGCCGCCGCGGTCTTCGGCCCGCAGAAGGGCATCACGCCCGACCGTGTGGCGTCCTTCGACGACCGGCTCACCACCTGGGTCGCGCGGTTCCCCGACGTCGACCCGGACACCCCGGGCGCCGGAGCCGCCGGCGGTGTCGGGTTCGGCCTGCTGGTGTGGGGCGCCACGCTCGCCGGTGGGGCCGCGGCCGTCGCCGAGGTCCTCGGGCTGCCGGCGCTGCTCGAGGGGTCCGACGTGAACGGTGCCGACGTCGTGATCAGCGGCGAAGGGTGCTTCGACGGGCAGAGCGCCGTCGGCAAGGTGCCCTCGGTGGTCCGCGACCTGACCGCGGCGCACGCTCCCGGAGCCCGCTCGATGCTCGTCGCCGGCGCGATCGAGGCCCCGCTCGACGACTACGCGGCTGCGGCGTCGCTCACCGTGCTCGCGACGCAGACCACCGGCGAGCCCGACGACGCCCTCGCCGACCCGCTGCGCTTCGCCACGATCGCCGGGCAGCGGTTGGCCCGGCTCGCCTGAGCGAGCAGAACGCCGCGACGCGCCCGTCCGCGGGCACAGGGGTGTCCTGGTTGTACCTCCCACCCGGCCGCAGCTGCGCGCACACTGGTTCCGGGCCGGAACCGGCCCGCAACGCACCACCCCCACGAGGAGATCATTGCGCACCGTCAACGCGTACGCGGCACCGTCAGCGACCGAGCCGCTCGTCAAGACCACCATCACCCGTCGGGACGTCGGCCCGGACGACGTCGCGATCGACATCGCCTACGCCGGCATCTGCCACTCGGACATCCACACCGTCCGCGGTGAGTGGGGCCCCATCCAGTACCCGCAGGTCGTCGGCCACGAGATCGTCGGCCACGTGACCGAGGTCGGCGAGAACGTCACCAAGCACAAGGTCGGCGACCGCGTCGGCGTCGGCTGCATGGTGAACTCGTGCGGCGAGTGCGAGAACTGCGTCGCCGGCCAGGAGCAGTACTGCCTCAAGGGCAACATCGGCACCTACGCCAGCGTCGACCCGGCCGACGGCTCGATCACCCAGGGCGGCTACTCGCAGGCCGTCGTGGTGAACGAGGACTTCGTCCTCCGTGTCCCCGAGTCGCTCGACATCGAGAAGGTCGCGCCGCTGCTCTGCGCCGGCATCACCACCTACTCGCCGCTGCACCACTGGAACGCCGGTCCCGGCACCAAGGTCGCCGTCGTCGGCATGGGCGGGCTCGGCCACATGGCCGTCAAGATCGCCGTCGCGCTCGGCGCCGAGGTCACCGTCCTGTCGCAGACCACCTCGAAGCAGGAGGACTCGCTCCGCTACGGCGCGAAGGCCCACTACGCGACGAAGGACCCGGAGACGTTCGAGAAGCTCGCGAACTCCTTCGAGCTGATCATCAACACCGTTTCGGCGAAGATCCCGATGGGCTCCTACCTCGGCCTGCTCAAGGTCGACGGCACGCTCGTCAACGTGGGCGCTCCGTCCGAGCCGCTCGAGGTGCCGGCCTTCGCGCTCATCCCGCGTCGGCTCAGCTGGGCGGGTTCCGCCATTGGCGGCATCCAGGAGACCCAGGAGATGCTCGACTTCTGCGCCGAGCACGGGATCCTCCCGGAGACCGAGCTCATCAGCGCCGACCAGATCAACGAGGCCTACGAGCGCGTGCTGTCCTCGGACGTCCGCTACCGCTTCGTGATCGACACGGCCACGCTGGCGTAGTCGTCACCACCTGACAGACGGAAGGCCCGTTGCCGGCTGGCAACGGGCCTCCTGTCTGTCGTCTCGGTTCCGTCAGCCGACCTCGTCACCGGACGGCAGCGCGCCGCACCAGTCGACGGAGCCCGCGTCGATGCTCGCCTCGAGTGCGCCGGAGGCCGCGTCGACGATGCTCACGAGCTCGCCGGTCGCCGACTTCGTCGCGACCGCGACGAACTGACTGTTCGGGGACGGGCAGACCGCGGTGACGCTCGCGTCGTCCGGGATCGTCACGGGCAGCCGGGAGGCCCGTCCCCCGTCCACGCGCACGATCCGTGCCGCGATGGTGCCGTCCGACCGCACGTCCCCCAGCACCCGCAGGTACGTGTCGTCGGACAGCTGGGCGATGCGGCCGAGGACGGCCGCATCGGTGCTCGCGGCGGGCGCCTGCAGCGCCGACTTCGACCCGTCGGTCAGGTCCAGCCGCTCGATGCCGGTGCCCGTCTCGACGACGGCGGTGGTGCCGGTGCCGACGAAGCCGTGCAGGTAGGTGGCGCTGCCGAGCCGGACCGGGTCGGCACGCCCGCTCATGTCGACGAGCACCAGGTCGTCGCTGCCCGTCCGGACCAGTGCGCTCTCGGTGCGCGGCACGTAGGCCCACTGCCCGACCGTCATCGGCACGGCCCCCGTCTTCGGCTTGCCGTTCGCCGCGATCGCCGTGGGCATGTGCGTACCCGTCATGTCGACCACGTACAGGCCGGTGTTCCGGGACTGCCCGGTCGAGGTGTCGGCGTACTCGAACCCGAACGAGGCACCGTCGTCGGCGACGTGGAGCGCCGTGACGCGACCCTCGGAGGTCGGCAGGGTGAGGTGTTCGACGGGGGCGTCGGCGTCCTGCACGCCACCGCTCAGCGCCACGATGTCCACGGACGAGCTGGCGTCCGTGCCGCTCACGACCACCAGGGAGCGGCCGAGCCGGGCGTACTCGGAGATCGCGGTGCCCTCGTAGACCGTCGTGGCGCCGCCCGCGTCGAGGGATCGCCGGACGATGCGGTCCTTCGCCCCGGCCTGCCCCGGCACGAGTGCGAGCACGTCGGTGCTGCCGGTGCGGATCGCCGCGGTCAGGTCGGACGTGGCGCGCTGCCCGGGTGCCCGGACGTCCGCGACCGTCACGGTGTACTCGCGGTCGTACGCCAGGGGTCCGGCGAACTCGACGGCGATGGTGTTGCCGCTCGAGGTCACGGTGTGCGCCGCAGCCGGGCTGACCCGGACGTCGGCGGCGGCGACCTTCTGCAGCGCCTGGTTGGCCGTCAGGATCACCCGCTGGGCCGGCCGGGTGACGAGGCCGGTCGCGTCGTAGGACACGTCGCGGAGCCGCGGGCCCTGCTGCGAGCCGACGACCGCGGCGAGCGCGGCGACCACGGCGAGGACCACCACGACGGCGACGTACCGGCGGTGGAAGCGGTGTGCGACGGGGCGGCGCTCGCGGCGCTGGTCACCGTGGTGCTGGTCTCCGCGGCGCTCAGAACTCATACGGGTCCTCGGGCTGCGCGATGTCGGTGATCTTCGCGGCCTTGACGACGATGCGGGCGTCGGCGGACTGGTCCGGGTTGGCGGCCAGGGCTCCGCGGACGGTGACCCACTGGCCCTCGTCGGGGACGGTCCCGGTGCCGTCGCCGTCGCCGGTCACGACACCGAGGCCGACCGGTTGCGCGTCCACGGCGCAGCAGCTGATCACGAAGCGGGTGAGGGTGAAGGACCCGTCGTCGCCGGGCACCACGAAGCCGGTCAGTTCGACCTGCTTGCCGACCAGGGCCGTGGTGTCCGTGGTCTGCCGGATCAGCGCGGCCCAGTCCTTGACGCCGTACTCCGAGGTGTCGACGCCCTCGCTGCCGAGCAGCTGCACCGCGGACTCCGAGCCGGTGGCGTTGGACAGGGTCGCGGAGTCCACGCTCCGCTGCTGGGCGGTGCGGGCGGACAGGGTCGTCGGCGGCAGGACGAGCATCGCGACGGTGACGCCGATCGTGACGACGGCGGCGGCTCCGCCGAGGACGAGGCGGACGGCGCGACCACGGCCGGGGCGCGGCTCGTGGGCGTCGGCGGCGTGCTCGTCGGCGGCGGTGGCGTGCCCGTGCGCGCCGGCGTCGTCGGGCTCGTCCGCTTCGTCGGCGTGCGTGTGACCGTACCCGCGCGCGATGGCCACCAGTCCGGCGATCGACGCGGGCACCCCGACGGCGGCGAGCACGACCGTGAACACCGAGTAGCGCGGGTTGATGTACAGGTCGAGGTGCCCGACCAGCGCGAGCCACAGCGTGCAGAGGGCGGCGACCAACACCGACCCGAGACCCAGGTACGCGGCCGCGTTGCTGCGTGCATCAGACGAGGACATTCATCACCAACCCGACGGCTCCGGCGAACAGGACGCACACGACGGACAGCAGCACCAGGAAGCGGACCCGGAACGTCGTGCGCAGCAGGGCGATCATCTTGACGTCGATGATCGGCCCGATGATCAGGAAGGCCGTGATCGACCCGGGCAGGAACGTCGACGCGAAGGACAGCGCGAAGAAGGCGTCGACGTTCGAGCAGAGCGACACCGTCATCGCCAGCAGCATCATCGCCGCGACGGACAGCACCGGGTTCGAGCCGACGGCCACCAGGGTCGATCGGGGCACGGCGACCTGGATCGCCGCGGCCAGGCCGGCACCGACGAACAGTGCCGGCATCATCGTCGCCGTCTCGCCGCCGAACTGCGCGGCGCTCTGCCGCCAGCGGTGCAGGCCGCGGGGCGCTCCGACGGCCGCACGGCACCGGGCCTCGAAGGCGGGGAGCAGCAGGTCGGCCGGACGGCGGTGCGCGGCGACGATCCAGCCGACGAGGTTCGCGATGACGAACCCGCCGACGATGCGCACCGGCAGGATCCACCCGGACCAACCGAACGCCTGCGCGGTGCTGATGATGACGAGCGGGTTGAGGATCGGGGCCGCGACGAGGAACGTGACGGCCTCGGCCGGCGTGAACCCACGCATCATCAGGCCGCGGGCGAGGGGCACGTTCCCGCACTCGCACACCGGGAAGAGCATGCCGATCAGGGAGATCACGGCACGACGGCCGAAGGCGTTCTGCGGCAGGACCTTCTCGAGCGCGCCGACCGGCACCCAGACCTCGACGACGATCGACAGCACGATGCCGAGCACCACGAACGGCAGGGACTCGACGACGACGCTGATCGCCAGCGTGAGGAAGTCCTGCACGACGTCCGGCAGCCCGGTCGACCCGATGCTCGGGGAGAACAGCCGGATGCCCAGCAGGACGACGACGGCGAGCAGCACCAGGCCGGGGCCGGTGAGGCTCCGGGTGCGCTGCGGCGGCCGCGTGGTCGTCGTCACCGGGACAGGATAGGTGACGCCTCCTGCCCGGGGCTGCGCACGGGGCGGCTCAACCCGCGGTGACGCCGTCCAGGTGCCGGTCGAGCACGTCGATCGCCCAGTCGCCGGACTCCCCCGGAGCCAGTCGGACGACCTGCATCGCGAGCCCGTCCAGGAGCGCGTGCAGACGGCAGGCCTCGTACTCCCGGTCGTCCGCCGGTACCCCGAGCAACCGGAGGACCTCCTCGCACCACGTCCGCATCGCCGCGACGGTCCGGTCGAGCGTCGGCCGGAGCCCGACGTCGGTGAGCGCGGCGTTGCCGAGTGCCAGGTAGACCTCGAGCTCGACGACCCGCTCCTCGTCGAGGGGCAGCAGCTCGAGCACGATCCGGCGTGCGCGTCGGGCCGGCGTCAGGTCAGCGGGGATGGCGTCGATGCGCTCGCGGATCCGGTCGAACACGAGCGTGATGGTGTGCTCGCGGACGCTCGCCTGGGTCGGGAACGTGTAGCGGACCGTGCTCGGCGGCAGCCCCGCCTCGGCGGCGACGTTCCGCACGCTCAACGCTCCGAGCCCGTCGCGCACGAGGACCCGGCACGCCGCCTCGGACACGGTGCGGCGCCGTTCGTCGACGTCCATGCTCCTGGCCACGACGCCATACTCGCACAGTCGTACCAACTCGTGCTACCGTCGAGTTCGTTGTCGCACAGTCGTACGACAACGAGAACGAACGACTCCCGCAGGAAAGGACATCGTCATGGCATGGGCAATCCTCGTGCTCAGCGGCGTGCTCGAGGCCGTCTGGGCCACCGCCCTCAGCGCCTCGAACGGCTTCAAGAAGGTCGTCCCCACGATCGTGTTCGTCGCCGGGATGGCGCTGAGCATGGTGGGGCTGGCGTTCGCGATGAAGAGCATCCCCGTCGGCACCGCCTACGCCGTCTGGGTCGGCATCGGGGCGTCCCTGACCGTGGTCGTCGCGATCCTCCGTCGACAGGAGGCCGCGTCCTTCGCCCGCCTCGCCCTGGTCTTCGGCCTGGTGGCGTGCGTCATCGGCCTCAAGGTGGTGAGCTGACGTGGCCTGGATCGTCCTGTTCGTCAGCGCCGCGCTCGAAACCGTCTGGGCGACCGCCCTCGGCGAGAGCGACGGTTTCACCGAGCTCCGCCCGACGGTCGTGTTCGCCGTCACGATCGTGATCAGCCTGGTCGCCTTCGGCTACGTCTTGAAGCACATCCCGATCAGCACGGCGTACGCGGTGTGGACCGGGACCGGCGCCGCCCTCACCGTGCTCTGGGGCATGGCCACCGGCGCGGAGCCCGTCACCGTCCTGCGCCTGCTGTTCATCGCCGGCATCGTCGGGTGCGTCGTCGGCCTCAAGCTCGTGCCGGCCCGCCCCGTCGCCGACCTCACGCGCTGAGCGACAGCTCACGCACCAGCGATCCCGTGAGGTGTCGCTGACCCCGTGAGGCGAGTGCGGTCCGGGCACGCGCGCCGAGACGGACGGGAGGCCCGGTGCCAGCTGGCACCGGGCCTCCCGTCCGCCTGTGGGTCGCGCCCACCACGCATGGTGAGCAGCAATGGTCGGGTCACCTCGCGGGACCCGACCGTTCCTGCTCACGAAGCGAGCGTCAGACGGACGCGCCCGTCCACTCGTCCTCGGCGGCGACGTGGTCGCTGCCGACCGTGCCGGCCGCCATCGCGGCAGCGGCGCGTGCCGCGTGCGACGGCGGGTCCGACGGGACGTCGGCGGGGCGCCCCTCGTCGTTCAGCTTGCGCAGCTCCGGCACGATGTCCGTCGCCAGGATGTCGATCTGCTCGAGCACCGTCTTGAGCGGCAGACCGGCGTGGTCGATGAGGAACAGCTGGCGCTGGTAGTGGCCGACGTGGTCCTTCATCGCGGCGTACCGGTCGATGACCTGCTGCGGCGAACCGACGGTGAGCGGGGTCTGGGCGGTGAAGTCCTCCATCGAGGGGCCGTGGCCGTAGACCGGGGCGTTGTCGAAGTAGGGCCGGAACTCGTTGATCGCGTCCTGCGAGTTCTTCCGCGCGAAGAACTGCCCACCGAGCCCGACGATCGCCTGGTCGGCACGGCCGTGCCCGTAGTGCTCGAAGCGCTGGCGGTACAGGCCGACCATCTGCTCGGTGTGCTGGATCGGCCAGAAGATGTTGTTGTGGAAGAAGCCGTCACCGTAGTAAGCGGCCTGCTCGGCGATCTCCGGCGTGCGGATCGAGCCGTGCCAGACGAACGGCGGGACACCGTCGAGCGGACGCGGGGTCGAGGTGAAGCCCTGCAGCGGCGTGCGGAACTTGCCCTGCCAGTTGACGACGTCGTTCTCCCAGAGCTGGCGGACGAGCGCGTAGTTCTCGATCGCCAGGTTGACGCCCTGGCGGATGTCCTGCCCGAACCACGGGTAGACGGGGCCGGTGTTGCCGCGGCCCATCATCAGGTCCATGCGGCCGTCGGACACGACCTGGAGCATCGCGTACTCCTCCGCGATGCGCACCGGGTCGTTCGTGGTGATCAGGGTCGTCGACGTGGACAGGGTGATGTCCTTCGTCTTCGCCGCCAGGTAGGCGAGCAGCGTGGTCGGCGACGAGGCCACGAACGGCGGGTTGTGGTGCTCACCGGTCGCGAAGACGTCGAGCCCGGCCTGGTCGGCGTGCTCGGCGATCGTCAGGATGTCGCGGACGCGCCGGGTGTCGTCCGGCGTGGTGCCGGTCGTGGGGTCGGTCGTGACGTCACTGACCGTGAAGATGCCGAACTGCATGATGCGCCGCCTTTCGCGATATCGATGCGTTTGCATTGACTTGCTGGGTACAACGTAGCGCACGGCGTGGCATTCCCGCCAGGCTCGCGCCCGTCGGACGGGCGGCCTGGAGGCCCGGCTCGACTCCCCGGGTCAGCGGGCGGTCGGCAGCGTGGCCGGGTCAGGGGGCGAGCGTGGCCGGGTCGGTGCGCGCGGCGTGGTGCATCCCGTCGAGGAACCACACGACGGTCACGACCGCCAGGACGCTCGCGCTGGACGCCAACCGCCCCGCCACCAGGATCGCGGCGTGGTCGTACGCGCCGTCACCGGTCAGGCCGACCACGAGCGCCGCGACACCGATCACCAGCGTGAGCCCGGTGGCGACGAGGAGCACGACGCTCACCACCCGCCGAGGCCCCCGCCGACCGTCACGGTCGCCCCGGAGCCCGCGGTCGACCCGGGGTCCGACCGCGCGGACGATCCCGAGCCAGAACATCGCGATCGCGCAGGCACCGATGATGTCGCTGACCCGGTGCCAGCCGTAGACCACGGTCTGGTTCGCCACGAAGACCGCGTACCCGGCGCCGACGATGGTCACCAGCGGGCGGAACCGACGAGGCGTGACCATCAGGACCGCGAACAGCGCCGCCAGTGCGATCGTCGCGTGCCCGGACGGGAACGAGTTCGGCGTCGTCGACTGAGCGATCTCAGGGCGCACGGCGATACGCTTGACGAGCGTCGAGGTGGCCGCCGACGCGAGCACCACGACCCCCGCGCCGAGTCCCACCGAGAGCCGCCGTCTGGCGAACGCCACGGCGACGATCACGACGACGAGCAACAGGATCACCGGCACCGAGATGACGTTGAGCGCAGTGTCCGAGCTGAACAGGTCGGACTCCCGGACCCCGCCGAGCGCGGCGTCCTCCGCTTTCTGACCGACCGGGGTCAGCACCGCGACCCCGTAGACGAGAGGCACGATCACGAACCCCAGAGCCGCCAGCGCAGCCCACCGCCCCCGCCGCGAGACCCACGGTCCGCGCGACTCGGATGCACTGCGCTCGGGTGTCAAGGTCACCGGGCTGGTCCTCCTCGGAGTGGTCGTCGTCGGGCTCGTCGCACGACTGGCGGCGGCGCTGCGATTGGGTCGGTCGGGGTCCGACACGATACCGTTGGAGCACCGGCCGGAGGCTGGGAACCGCACCCCCGTCGGCCGTGCACTGCGCGCTGACACGAGGGGATCGGTGATCCCCGCCGGGCCGTCGCACCACGCGGGACCGACGCACGTCGCGTCGGCAGTGTACGAGGAGGAAACCGAAGTGGCCATCAAGGAACCGGGCATCATCGCCTCGCCGAACCGGGGTCTCGCACTCACGGCCGGCGGCGTCCTCGCACTCTGGGGCGTCCTGGGCTTCTTCTTCGCCGCCGACGGCGACCCGGGCTTCTTCAACCGCCAGGGCGGCATGCTGTGGAACGCGTTCGGCGTCAACCCGGCGCTCTGCCTGGTGTGGGTGCTGCTCGCCGCGGTGCTGCTCATCACCGGCCTCGGCAACACCGTCGGATCGCGCAACGGCAACCTGCTCGTCGGCGCCCTGCTCGTCCTCTTCGCGGTGTACGGCTTCGTCTTCGTCGACACCTCGGCCAACGTCTTCGCCCTCAACACCACGGACAACGTGTTCCACGCCATCGTCGGTGTGCTCCTGCTGCTCACCGCGCTCGGCGCCGACAAGGAGAACCTCCGCGCACTGCGTGCGGCGCGCGCCTGACGCTCCCGCTCGACTGCACTCCCGACGCACCTGAGCGGGGAGTCGTGACCGCTCGGCAGTGTGCGTCCGGGCATACAGGCGCGCGTGTCGGCGGCGTGCGGCCGAAGCGGACCCAACGGGTCAGTCGGACGCGTCAGTCGGCGTCGGAGTCGGCGACGGACGCGTCAGTCGGCGTCGGAGTCGGCGTCGGGCTGCTTCTTCGAGGCCTCGAGCTCGGTGGCGACGATGCGGGGCGCCTCGGACATGAAGCGTCGGACGTCCAGGTCGACGATGATGTCCTGCGGCCGGAGCGGCCGGGTGAGGAACAGCCCCTCGAGGGAGGTCAGCCGTGACAGCGCCACGTACGTCTGGCCCGCACTGAACACCCGGTTGCCGAGGTCGACCACGGCCCGGTCGTAGGTGCTGCCCTGCGACTTGTGGATGGTCACGGCCCAGGCCAGTCGGAGCGGGAACTGCTGGAACTCTCCGACGGTGTCCTTCTTGAGTTCCTTCTTGTCCGCGTCGTACGAGTACTTGAACTTCTCCCACACCGACGGCTGGACCTCGAACGACTCGCCGTCGACGTCGACCCACACCGTGTCGCGGATGGCCGTCACGATGCCCAGGGTGCCGTTCACCCAGCGCTGGTCGGCGTCGTTGCGCAGGAACATCACGTGCGCGCCGGGCTTCAGCTCGAGGGCTTCGTCGGCCGGGAAGTTCCGTCCACCGAAGTCGCCGTTCACGTCGGCCTTGGCGGTCTTCACCTTGCCGGGCAGCCGCTCGAGGGCAGCCTTGTTGATCCGGGCGACCGTGTCGTTGCGAGTCGCCAGGGTGATGGCGTCGTCCGGGGCCGGGCGGGCCCCCGCGGTGTTCAGCTGCTCGGCGATGTCCGCGGTGACCCGGCCGTGCCGGACGGCGGTGAGCATCGCGGCGAAGGCGTCGTCGCGCTGCCGGTGCACCGTGGCGAGCTCGATGATGTTGAGCTCGGCCTCGAGCCACACCTTGGCGTCGAAGAACCACATCGACCGGTAGTGGTCGGTGAAGTAGGCGCGCTCGTCGGCGTCGCCGGGCACCGGGGGCAGCTGGTACGGGTCGCCGAACATCACGACCTGCACGCCGCCGAACGCCTCGAACTGCCGTCCACGGGCCTTGCGGAGCGAGCGGTCCATGCCGTCGAGCAGGTCGGCGTTGACCATCGACACTTCGTCGATGACCAGGGTGTCGATCGTGTTGAGGAGCTTGCGGGTGTCCGGGCCCTGCCGCAGCTCGGCGTCCGCGATGAGTCCGATCGGCAGCCGGAACAGGGAGTGGATCGTCTGGCCGCCGACGTTGAGCGCGGCGACCCCCGTCGGGGCGCAGATGACGACCTGCTTCTCGGTGTGCCACGACAGGTGGTTGAGCAGCGTGGACTTGCCCGTGCCGGCCCGGCCGGTGATGAACACGTGGTCTCGGGTGTGCTCGATGTACTCGAAGACGGCGCGCTGTTCGTCGCTCAGCTCGATGCTCATCGGGCGTCCGCCCCGGGCGAGGGTTCGAGGTCGTCGCTGCCGTCGTCGAAGTCCAGGTCGCCCTGGTCAACCCGGGCAGCGGGCTCGGCGGCGGCGGTCGGACCGGCCACAGCCTTCTCGCCGGCAGCAGCTGCGTCAACGACGCCGACCGGGTCTCCGCCGGCACGCCGCAGCCGCACGAGCACCACCACGACCACGGTCACCAGGAGCAGCACGCCGGCGACGATCAGCACGAGCCCGGCCCGGGCCTGGTCGACGAGCGGATCCGGCCCCCACGTCCGGCCCATCGCGCCGAACCACGATGCCTGCAGCAGCCCGAGCGGCCCGCGCATCGCGATCCCGAGCGAGACCGTGCCCGCCGCGATCACCGCCGCCCCGACGATCCGGACGACGGCGGCAGCCGTGGTCGGGCGACGGTGCCCGGCAGGGATCGGTGTGCAGAGCGTCGGGACGGCCAGCAGCCCGACCAGCAGGAACACGGCGTCGCTGACGGTACGACCGGTGGGGTCGCTCACCGACCACCGGACGGCATCGGTGGCGAAGAAGGCCCACCACAGGGCCGCCGCGAGCAGGAACGCGGGGAACGGCTGGGCCAGGTACCGCACGGAGGGGTGCTCGACGATGACGTCGGTCCACTCACGCACCCCCGTGCTGTCGTCGTTCCGGGGGTGCACGGCGGCGCGGATCAGCGCGACGGGTGCCGCCGCCCACACCAGGGCGGGGACCACCAGGCCGAGCAGCACGTGGGCACCGACGTTCGCCGAGACCAGGAACCGGTCGTACTGATGCAGCGAGCCCGAGGTCGCGACCACCAGGGACACGACCGCCAGAGCCGCGGCGATCGAGCGACGCGCCGGCCACCGCACGCCGCTCCGCCGCAGTCGCACGACGCCGGCCACGTACGTCGCGGCGAGCAGCACGGCGGCCATCAGCCAGAACAGGTCGATGTTCCACTCGGTCAACCAGCCCCACGCACCGGGCGCGTGCGGCAGCAGGTCGTCCGTCAGGAGCTCCGCCGGGCTCGGGTCGGTGGTCTTGCTCAGGGCGATCTGGTCGACCGGGGTGGCGGTCCGTCCGAGTGCTGCGGCGAACCCCGACGCCACACCCATCACCGCGAGCTCGACGACGATGAGGGTCCAGAAGGGCCGCTGCCGACCGGGTGAGGTGGTCAGCGCACGGATGGCCCGACGGCGCTGCACCGCGCCGAGGACCCCGATGGCGACGATCGCGCCGATCTTCACCAGGACGAGCGTGCCGTACGGGGTGAACAGGTTCGGCAGCGCCCCGACGCGGATCTGCGCCGACGCAGTGCCGGATACGGCGACGAGCACGAAGCAGCCGAGGGCGATGCTCGAGTACCGGGCCACGACCACGGCCAGCCGGTCCCCGGGCAGCACCCCGCGCAGCAGCACGAGCATGACGAGCCCACCGACCCACAGCGCCGCACCGACCAGGTGCAGCCCCAGTGCCGTCACGGCGGCGTCGTGGCTGGCGGTGCCGGCGGCGTGACCCTGCTGCGCGAGCGGGATGAGGCCGATCATCGAGACGCCGGCGGTCAAGGCGACCATGCCCCGCGAACGGACGGCGAAGCAGAGCACCGTGACGGCCGCGGCGACGAGGACGGTCACGAGCCAGGCGAGCCCGAGCTCGGTGCCGGTGAGGAAGACCCCCATCGACTGCCCGAACTGCTCGTCGATGCTGATGCGCGAACCGGCGACGCTGAGGAACGTGCAGAACGTGGCGACGGCCGACGCGACCGTCCAGACACCACTGGCCCCGGCGGCGACGTCGATCGCGCGGTTCCACTCGGGACCGGAGCGCGAGAGGCCGATGGTCGCCAGTGCGAGCCCACCGATCGTGGTGGCCGCGGACAGGTCGACGACGAGCCGGGCGATCGGCAGCCCGAAGCGGACGACGGGCCCCGGATCGGCGATGAGTGCCGGGTTCGCGCCCCCACCGATGACGAGTGCCGTGAGCAGCGCCACGAACCCGACGAGCAGGAGCACGGCGGGACCGGCGATGCGCGCGATCCGATTCACCCGTCAAGCCTAGGCGGTGCCCACCCGGCCGACGGACGGGGCGGGCCGATCTGTGCAAACCGGCACGGGCCTCCAGGCCAGGACCCGCGCACCACGCGCCCGCGCGCCCCGGGAACGACGAAAGGGACGGCCGAAGCCGTCCCTCCCGATGCGCGGAACAGTCTTACTTGACCGCAGCCTTGAGCTTCGAGCCGGCGCTGACCTTGACCGAGTCGCTCGCGGCGATCTCGATGGCGTCACCCGTCTGCGGGTTGCGGCCGGTGCGGGCGGCGCGGTGCGTCTTCTCGAAGGCGATCCAACCGGGGATCGTGACCTTCGTGCCGTCGGCGACGGACGACGAGACGACGCTGAAGAGCGCGTCGACGACGCCGTTGACGGTGGCCTGGCTCTGGCCGGACTCAGCGGCGACGGCAGCGACGAGCTCGGTGCGGTTCAGTGACTTGTCAGCCATGGATGTCCTCCTCGGACTTCTTGCAGTATCGGTCGGACGCACGTGTCGTCCGGCGCCCGGAGCGGGTGCCCCGTGCCACGGTGCCAGTGGGCCGAGGGCCCGGCGGAACCGGAGTTGAACCTACCAGCCGCCGGGGGTGAAAACCGCCGACTCGCCCGGATTTCCGGGGTTGTCGGGGCTCCGAGGGGGTGCTGGAGGGGCAGATGTGACGAATGACGGCTCGCATGTACCCCGTACACAGCGAACGCCCCGCCACCAGGAGGTGACGGGGCGTCGTGTACTGCGAGTGCTTACCAGGAGCTCTTCGTGATGCCGGGGAGCTCGCCGCGGTGGGCCATGTCACGGAAACGGACACGGCTGATGCCGAACTCACCGAGGTGGCCACGGGGGCGGCCGTCGATGGCGTCGCGGTTGCGGTAGCGGATGGGCGATGCGTCGCGGGGCAGCTTCTGCAGGCCCACGCGGGCGGCCTCACGCGACTCGTCGGTGCCGTTCGGGTCCACGAGGGCCTTCTTCAGCTCGAGACGACGCTCGGCGTAGCGCGCGATGATGACGGCACGCTGGTTGTTCTTCGCGATCTTGCTCTTCTTCGCCATGCTTAGCGCTCCTCACGGAAGTCGACGTGCTTGCGGATCACCGGGTCGTACTTCTTCAGCACGAGTCGGTCGGGGTTGTTCCGACGGTTCTTCTTGGTCACGTAGGTGAACCCGGTGCCCGCCGTCGAGCGGAGCTTGATGATCGGACGGATGTCCTGACCCTTTTTCGCCATCAGATCTTCTCCCCACGGGCGAGGAGATCCTTGACGACGGACTCGATGCCACGTGCGTCGATCACCTTGATGCCCTTCGCGCTGAGCGTGAGCGTGACGTTACGACGAAGCGAGGGCACGTAGTACGTCTTCTTCTGCACGTTCGGGTCGAAGCGACGCTTCGTCCGGCGGTGCGAGTGCGAGATGTTGTGACCGAAGCCGGGAACGGCGCCGGTCACCTGGCACACTGCTGCCATGGTTTCCTCCTGAGTACCGTGCGACCGGACGGCCGCACCCAAGTTCACTTGCCTGGTGCACACGCGCAGTGCCACCGGGGTGGCCGTGCGAGGGGGTTGTGTGCACCGCCCAGGTCCGCATCCCCTGTCGAAGGAGAGCCGGACACCGCGCGACCGCGGCGTTCGCGACGGTCGGAGGGCTTGGAACAACGGGCCCGCCGCGCGGACGCGGAGAACCAGGGGTCCACGTTACGCGAGGACCGGGCGTGTCGCAAGCCGCGCCTCCAGGCCTGGAGGCCCGTGGCGGCAGACCGCCCCGCTCATGTGGCGCCGTTGGTCACCCCCACGGCGTTCGAGTGTGCAGAAGACACCGGGTGCCGGACGGGGACCCGACGTCTTCTGCTCACTCGACGGCGACGCGCCTACGGCGCCTGCGTCGGCTTGGGCGTCAGCGCCTGCACCATCAGCTCGCCGAGCTGCTGCGGCGCCGTGAACATCGGCCAGTGGCCGGTCTCGAGTCCGACGATGGAGAGCTCCTCGGTCGCGACGAGCTCCGCCGCCCAGGCCTGGTGGTCCGCCACCATCGCCAGCAGCTCGGCGGCGGGGATCTCGCAGGTGATGATCGTCGCCGGGATCGTGTGCCGTGCCGGGTCGGCGTAGTGGAAGCGGTCCGACGGCACCGAGGCGGGCTCGGGGATCGCCCGGTGCTCGACGTCCTGCCGGACCTCGGGCGTCATGCCTCGGACAGTGGCGGGTTCCCAGATGTCCCACGACGGCAGCGGCACGACCCCGTCGACCACGGGCAGCTCGTCGTTGACGCACCCACCCTCGGGCCCCGGGAACGTGTCGACGTAGAGCAGGTGCGCGACGAGCGACGGGCGCTGGTCGGCGGCCATGTACGCGATCGGCCCGGCACCCGAGTGTCCGGCGAGCACGACGGGTTCGTCGGCGGACGCGACGTCGTCCAGGATCGCGACCAACGCGGCGACCTGCTCGTCGAGCGTGTCGCCGTCGCGCGTGACGGCCTGCACCGAGTGCCCGGCTTCCCGGAGCACCGGGGCGACGTCGTCCCACGCGCTCGCGTCGAGCCAGAACCCGGGGACCAGGATGACGTGCATGCGGGGCAGGTTACTCGTCGGTGGCGGCGGTCGCGCGGGCTGCCGTGCAGACGGCGCACTCGCCGAAGATGTCGACGACGTGGCTGGCGTTGGTGAACCCGTTGGCGGCGGCGACGTCCTGCGCCCACTGCTCCACCGGGTCCGCCTCGATCTCGACGGTCCGGCCGCAGTTCCGGCAGATCAGGTGGTGGTGGTGCGCGTCCGTCGTGCACGCCCGGTACAGCGATTCACCGTCCTGCTGCAGCGAGTCGGCGTCGCCCTCGGTCGCCAGGTCGGCGAGCGCCCGGTAGACGGTGGCCAGACCGATGGTCGATCCCTCGTCCCGCAGGTGCTGGTGCAGCGCCTGCGCACTCACGAACCCCTCGGTCGAGTCGAGGGCACCGCGCACCGCTTCGCGCTGCCACGTGTTCCGCTTGGTCTTCTGCACGGCGTTCATGCTGACACCTCTTCCTTCCGACCGGCTGTCGACGTCGTCCCGGCCTGGAGGCCCGGCTCGCCCCCGCCACGCTGGCTCCGGCCGGCGACGCGGTTGCGTCCCCGCTTGTCGCGTCGCGACCCGATGATCCGGCAGACCACCCAGATCGCGAACGAGATGGTCGTCACGTACGGGCTGATCGGCAGGCCGCCGCCCAGTGCGAGCAGGATGCCACCGACGACCGACGTCACCGCGAACACCGTCGACAGCACCGGCACGACGACCGGGTGCGAGCTGAGGCGCAGGGCAGCGGCCGCCGGGGTGACGAGCAGGGAGAGCACGAGCAACGCTCCGACGATCTGCACCGACACGGCGGTGGCCAGCCCGAGCACGAGCATGAACACGATCGCGAGGGTCCGCACCGGGATCCCCGCGGCCGCAGCCACGTCGGGATCGACCGAGGCGAACATCAGCGGGCGCCAGATGACGAGCAGCGTCGCCACGACGATCGCGGCGACCACGATCAGGAACGTCAGCTGCGGGTTGTCGACCGAGACGATCTGCCCGGTGAGCAGCCCGAACTTGTTGGCGGCCCGGCCCTTGTAGAGCGCCAGGCAGAGGATGCCGAGCCCGAGCCCGAACGGCATGAGGACGGCGATGATCGAGTTTCGTTCCCGGGCACGCGACCCGAGGAGCCCGATGAGCAGGGCGGCGATGACCGACCCGACGAGCGATCCGGACACCACGTTCACCCCGAGCAGCAGCGAGGCGCTGGCCCCGGCGAACGAGAGCTCCGAGATGCCGTGCACGGCGAACGGCATGTTCCGGGCGACGACGAACGGGCCGATGAGGCCGCCGACGATGCCGAGCACCGCGCCGGCCCAGATCGAGTTCTGCACGAGCACGAGGAGCTCGCCGTAGTCCTGGAACGAGAAGACGGTCGACAGCAGGTCCATCAGATCCGCCCTTCGTCGGGCTGGTCGGCGTGCGGGTCGACCTCGCCCGGGTGGTGCTCGTGGGCCTCGTTCGCCCCGACGATGACGATGCGTCCCATGGTGCGGACGACGTCGACGGGCGTGCCGTAGAGGTCGCTCAGGACGTCGGCCCGCAGGACCTCGTCCGGGGAACCGATCCGGAACCGACCCCCGGCGATGTAGAGCACCCGGTCGACGACGTCGAGGATCGGGTTCACGTCGTGCGTCACGAAGAGCACGGCGGCCTCGCGCTGCCGGCGCTCACGGTCGATGAGCTCGGTGATCCCGCGCTGGTGCCGCAGGTCGAGCGAGATGAGGGGTTCGTCGCACAGCAGCAGGGCGGGGTCGGCGGCGATGGCCTGCCCGACGCGGGTGCGCTGCTGCTCGCCGCCGGAGAGCTCGGCGACGGGGGCGTCCGCGAAGGCGGTGGCGCCGACCTCGTCGAGGACCCGGTCGATGCGCATCCGGTCGGCCTTCGACGCCCGTCGGATCCCCCACCGGTGCCCGGTCACGCCCTGGGCGATCATGTCCCGCGCGCGCAGGGGCGTCCCCGCCTCCATCAGGCGCTGCTGCGGGATGTAGCCGATCTTCCGGTGGCCGCGGTGCACCGGCTGCCCGAGGAACGACATCGTGCCGCTCGTGAGCCGCTGCTGCCCGAGGACGGTGCGGAGCAGTGAGGTCTTGCCGGCGCCGTTCGGGCCGAGGACCGCGACGAACTCCCCCGGCGCGAGGTCGAGGTCGAGGCCTGCCCAGAGCTTCCGGGCGCCGTACGACAACCCGGCGTCGCGGAGCGCGAGGACCGGACGAGCCGCAGCCCGGTCGTCCACCGTGGTGGTCGCCGGGCTGGGGGTCGCCGCTGCTGCGGTCGAGGTCGTCACTTCTGGAGCGCTGCCTTCACCGCGTCGATGTTCGCCTGCTGCCACGAGACGTAATCCTGCCCCTTGGGGAGCGTCTCCGTGACACCGACGACGGGGATGTCGTTCTGCTCGGCCGCCTTCTGGACCTGCTCGGTCTCGGGGCTGGACGCCTGGTTGTTGTAGGCGAGGAGCTGCACGCGCTTGCCGGTGAACAGCGCGAGGGTGTCGCGGAGGGCCGCCGGCGGGACGTCGTCGCCTTCCTCGATGGCCTCGGAGAAGTCCGGCGGGGTCTCGTTCTCGAGCCCCATCGCGTCGAACAGGTACCCGGGCACCGGCTCCGTGTACGCCACCTTGTCGCCGGAGTCCTGCTTCTTGACGGCGTCGGTCTGGGACTCGAGGTCCTCGAGCTTGGTGGTGAGCGTGGCGGCGTTCTTCTCGAAGGCGTCCTTGCCGCTCTCGTCGAGCGCGCTGAGGTCCTTCGTGACCGCCTCGACCAGCTTCACCATCGTGGGGTAGCTGTAGAAGACGTGCTCGTTGAACTCGGCGCTGCCGCCCTTGTCGAGCCCGGAGAGCTTCACGACGTTGATCGTGTCCGCCTTGGTGTCCGAGGCGTTCGCGAGCGTCGTCATGAAGTCGTCGTACCCGCCACCGTTCTCGATGAGCAGGTCGGCCTTGGAAACGGAGAGCTGCGTGCGGGCGCTCGACTCGAACGAGTGCGGGTCCTGCGACGGGTCGCTCAGGATGCTCGTCACGGTGACGGCGTCGCCACCGATGGTCTTGACGATCGAGCCGTAGACGTTGGTGGAGGCGACGACGTTGATCGTGCCGTCACCGCTGGCCTCCCCCGAGGCGGACGAGGTGGCGCACCCGGTCAGGGCGAGCGCGGCGGCGCCGGCGACGAGCGGGAGGGCGAGGAGGCGGTTGTGCATGGCACGACGCTAACGCCTACTGATAACGATTGTCAAAACCGCTATGAGGGCTCTCAGCGCGACCCGAAGACGGGCGGGAGGCCCGGTGCCAGCTGGCACCGGGCCTCCCGTTATGGAGACGCTCGCGTCTACGGCTTGGTGGCCGCGTCGATCGTATTCTCGGCGATCGTGTCCTCTTCACGGCCGGGCGTGCGGAGGTTCCACTTCTTGATCACGAAACTGAACAGGAAGTAGTACACGACCGCGTAGCCGAGGCCGATCGGGATGAGCCAGATCGCCCCGTCCGCCTTGCCGAAGTTCAGCACGTAGTCGATCGCGCCGGCCGAGAACGAGAACCCG
Organism: Curtobacterium sp. MCLR17_044; assembly: GCF_003234435.1. Classification (NCBI taxonomy): domain Bacteria; kingdom Bacillati; phylum Actinomycetota; class Actinomycetes; order Micrococcales; family Microbacteriaceae; genus Curtobacterium; species Curtobacterium sp. MCLR17_044. The sequence goes on from NZ_QKTC01000003.1 coordinate 119,221, forward strand.
TCGTGGATCCCGAGGGCGTTCACCAGGGCGAGCGAGGTACCCGTGAGCACCGCGTGGATCACGTAGAGCGGGAACGCGACGAACATGAACGAGTACTCGAGCGGCTCGGTGATGCCCGTGACGAACGAGGTCAGCGCGGCGGAGATCATGATGCCGCCGACGAGCTTGCGGTTCTGCGGCTTGGCGTTGCGCCAGATCGCCAGGGCACCGGCGGGCAGCGCGAACATCATGATCGGGAAGAAGCCGGTCTGGAAGATGCCCGCGGTCGGGTCGCCCGCGAGGAAGCGAGGGATGTCACCGTGGACGAGGTCGCCGGCCGCGTTGGTGAAGCTGCCGAGCTGGAACCACGGGAAGAAGTTGAGCAGCTGGTGCAGCCCGATCGGGATGAGCATGCGGTTCGCGAAGCCGAAGATGCCGCCGCCGATCACGGCGTTGTCGGCGACGGCGGTGCCGGCCGCGGTCAGTGCGATGTCGAAGTAGCGGTAGACGAACGACATCGCGACGGCGATGACGAGACCCGCAGCGGCCGTCAGGATCGGAACCAGGCGGCGACCGGAGAAGAACCCGAGGAAGTCGGGCATCTTCGTGCGGTGGAACTTCTCCCACATCACGGCGGAGACGAGCCCCATCACGATGCCGCCGAGCACCCCGTAGTTGATCGTGGCCTGCTCGCCATTGGCGTTCTTGACCCCGGCGAGGACGACCGGCGACATCACTGCGAACACCTCGTACATGACCATGTAGCCGACGACCGCAGCGAGCGCGGTGGTGCCGTCGGACTTCTTCGCCCAGCCGATCGCGATGCCCACCGCGAACAGCAGCGGGAGCCATGTGAAGATCGCCTGGCCGGCAGCTGAGATGACTCCGGCGCCGGTCTCGAAGCCGGGGATCGCGCCGAGGAGGTCCGGCTGACCGATGCGGTTCAGGATGCCCGCCGCAGGCATGACCGCGATCGGCAGGAGCAGGCTCCGTCCGAGGCGCTGGGCCTGTGCGAACAGCCGTGACTGCTTCTTCGGCTTCTTCTTCTCCGGCACATCCGTGGCAGTGGTGGCGCTCATCGGAGGTCCTCTCGTCATTGGGTGGAGCTGTCGGGGTGAGTTGAGTCGTGCAGCCAGCGCAGGTAACCTCGGCGGTGTCGCCAGGTCCGGTCCTGTCCGGTCATGACCAGTTCCGTAGTCTGATCCGAGAGCGGTCCGGTGTCAACCTGCGACGCAAACCCTTAACGAGGAGGAAACGATGGCCGACATCAAGGCAGCCGACATCATCGCCGCACTCGGCGGTGCCGAGAACATCGAAGAGGTCGAGGGCTGCATCACGCGCCTCCGCGTCGAGGTCGAGGACGGGGACCTGGTCGACAAGGCCGCCCTGCAGGCAGCCGGGGCCCAGGCGGTCATCGGTGGCGGCACCGGCTGGCAGGTCATCGTCGGCACGGTCGCCGACAACCTCGCCCAGGACATCCAGGACGAACTGTGACCGTCGTCCGCACCCCGTTCGGCGGCCCGGTCGTCGCCCTCGCCGACGTGCCCGACCCGGTGTTCGCCGGGCAGCTCGTCGGCGCCGGCGTCGCGGTCGACCCGACGGGCGTCGAGGGTGCGATCACCGCGGTGGCCCCGGTCGACGGCACCATCGTGAAGCTGCACCCGCACGCGTTCGCCCTGCAGGGCGCCGCTGGCACCGACGTCCTGGTGCACGTCGGCATCGACACCGTGAAGCTCTCCGGCGAGGGCTTCGAGCTCCTCGCGACCGAGGGCGACACCGTCACCGCCGGTGACCCCGTCGTCCGGTTCACCCCCTCGGTGATCTCAGCAGCCGGGTACTCGCCGATCTGCCCGGTCGTGGTGCTCGGTTCGACGGCGGACAGCGTCGACCAGGGGACGGTCGGCACCACGGTGCTCGACGGCGACACCCTCTTCGAGGTCTAGGGCCACTTCCCCCTTCGAGAGCGACTGTGTACTGCGGAACACCCGCGGCACACAGTCGCTTTCGTGTTGCTGGCCGGACTACGCGACCGCGGGGGTCGCGGTGACCTCCATCTGCACGCGGTAGCGGTCCGAGCGGTACCAGCTGCGGGTGTGCTCCACGGGTCGTTCCCCCGCGTACGACACCCGGTCGAACTCGAGCACCGGCGCTCCGGTCTTCGTCCCGAGCAACGTCGCGACGTCGTCGGCCGCCGGGTTCGCCGCGACGGTCTGCTGCGCGCGGTCGATCGGGGTGCCGTACTCCGTGGCGATGATCGAGTACACCGACCCGGACAGGTCGTGGTCGAGCAGACCCGGGAACGCGTCGGCCACGAGCCAGGCGTCGTCGATCGACACCGGGGCACCATCGGCCATCCGCAGGCGCTTCACGTGGAAGGCGGGCACGTCCGGGTCGATCCGCAGGGCTGCGGCGGTGGCGGCCGGCGGTACCCGCTCCTCGCGCACGAGCACCACGGTGGTCGGTTCGTGCCCCATCGCCCGCATCTCCTCGGTGAACGAGGCGAGGTGCAGCGTCGACTGCACGGGCCGGTGCGCCACGAAGGTGCCCTTGCCGCGGACGCGCTCCAGGTAGCCCTCGTTGACCAGCTGCCCGAGGGCTTCACGCACGGTGATCCGCGAGACGCCGTACTCGGCGATGAGCTGCCGTTCGGACGGGATCGCAGCGCCGGGAGCCAGTCGCGTGGTGACGAGGTCGAGCAGGATGCGCCGCAGCTGCTGGTGCTTCGGTTCGGCACCCTCGGTGATGCGGCTCGTCATGCGTCCCTCGTGCTCCGTTGCTGGTCCTGGGCGGTGGTCATGCGCGGACATGACCAGTGCCCATCACAGTAGCGAGTCAGGCCGGGAAGACCAACGCCACCCGTAGCAGTCGTTGTGAAACACGAATCTCAGATCCTTGACATCAGTCTTGTGCCGCTGCCACGATCGGTCGAGCATCGCAGGAAGTACGTGCGACCGCTGAGGCCAGGAGCCGGCTTCCCGAAGGAGCGCCCGCTCACGCTCGCCGCAAGGGGACCATGAACATCCGATCGGTGACGCTCGCCTACCTCGTCCCGCCCCTCCTGGCTGCCGTCCTGGGCTTCATCGGCCTGGTGCAGGTCAGTGAAGCCGGCATCGTGGGCGCCTCGTCCGTGGTGACCGCTGCCGCCGGTGCTGAGACCGGATCGAACCAGCGGGTCGCGACCGCACTCGAGCAGGTCGCCGAGGCCGAGCACGCGACGATCGCACGGGTGGTGGCGGACCGCGAAGCTCCGACGACGCGGCGCGTGGCGCTCATCACCGACGCGCCCTCGAGCCGCGGTGCCGGCTGGCTCCTCGACGGGTACGAGGACTTCACGAGGTCGATGGCCACCACCGTCCGTCCGATGTCGGAACTCGACCAGTTCGACCCGACCGGCTCGTACTCGGTCTTCGGGGACGACGACGCTCGGCGAGCCGTCGTGAGCGCACTGACAGACGCCGGGTACGAGGTCAGCGTGGAGCGCGTGCCGCTCCTGCAACGCATCGGCGTCACCGACGGCTTGGATCAGACCTTGGCCCTGGTCGGAGCACTCGTCTCGGGATGCGTGGCGCTCTGCCTGATGACGACCGTCGGGGCCCCTCGCCGCAGCGCAGTCCGCCGACTGCACGGAGACACCACAGCCGCCATCGTCATCCAGGAGCTGGCTGAGCTCCGGAGCGCCGTGCTCGTCATCGCCATCGGAGCACCCGTCGCCGCCATCGGGCTCTGGTTCTACAACGGGCTCGCTTCGGCGGCGACCCTCGCCGCCGCGATCTCGGTGTTCTGCGTGGGGCTGCTCGTACCGGTCGTCGTCGCGCACACGATCGGCACGGTGGTCGCGTGTCGACAGCCGTTGGCCGGCGCACTGCGGGGCGCTCGACCAGCGGGCGCGCTCCTGCTCGTCGCACAGATCGCACGGGTGCCCGCGCTGCTCTTGCTCATCGCGGCCGTCTTCGAACTGACCGGGGCAGTGACCACCGCGCGACAGGGAACGGCAGAACGGGATCTTCGGGCGGCCGGCGAAACCGTCCAGCTCTGGGTCACCCCGGATCCCCGCCCGGTCGAGGAGCAGGCCTACTGGGACCGCATCGGTGACTTCGCCGGCGCGGCACTCGAGCGGCGTGATGCGTTCCTCGCCGCTGCGGTCGAGGTGTCGAGTGGCCGAGGGAAGTCGATGGTTCCTGCGCTCGTCGTCGACCAGGGCTACCTCGCCCTGCAGGACGTCCGTTCCGAGGACGGGGCACGCATCACCACCGACGGCGCGGAGATCGCCGTGTGGATGCCTGCCGACAGTGACCTCTCCCGCGAGCGGCTCGTCGAGGGTCTGACCGACTGGCAGTTGCGGGATGCACCCGACGCCCTCCTCGAGCACGTCACCGGCGGCACGCTGGCCCGCCAGCAGGTCTACTCGTACCCGGACGACGCGTCGTCGCGCGCGTGGCTCGACGATGCCGTGATCGTGGTCGTCCCCACGCCGGTCGACGTCTTCTCGGCCGATGAACTCGGATCGTGGTTGTCGACCGGAGACGTCGTCTTCACGTCCCGTGCTGCCGCTGAGCGGTCGATCGGCGCGTCGGGCCTCCGCGCCGAGTTCAGCGCGGTCGTCGCGGTGGGTCAGTCTGCGGCGGAACAGGCACGGCACGCAGCGACGACCGTGGCGATCGGGACGGGCACCATGGTCAGCACCCTCGCCGTCAGCGTCATGCTCGGGATGGTCGCCACGATCGCGCACCGACGCCGTCACGGCCGTGCGCTGTTCGCGAAGTTCACCAGTGGCGTCTCGCCCATCCGCACCGATGCTGGCCTGCTGACGATCGAAGCCGGTCTGGTCTCGATCTCCGTCATCGCCGTCGTCAACACCTGGTGGTCGCAACGCCCGGACGGGAGCGGTCTCAGATCGTCACTCGACCCGGTCGCGCAGTCGGCCGGAGTCGCCGGGGCGCTCGCACTCGTGACGCTCGCGGCGGTGAGCGCCACGAGCCTCGTCGTCATGGCCGTCACGGCACGGAGCACTGCACGCAACCGAGGGAACGGATCACGATGATCGAGGTACGGAACGCATCGAAGCGTCGCGGAGGCCGTGCACTGTGGCACGACTTGACGTTCGAGGTGGCAGGCGGAGAGATCGTCGGCTTGGTCGGGCCGAGCGGCTGCGGGAAGTCGACGCTGCTCGACTGTGTCGGGCACGTCGATGCGCTCGACGGCGGCACGATCCGGATCAACGGAGAGTCGGCGGGCTCGAACGAGCGGCGGGCACGACTGATCCGGCGGCGCCACCTCGGGTACCTGTTCCAGGACTTCGGATTGGTGCCGGACATGACGGTCCAGTCGAACCTCGACCTGGTTCGCCTGCCGGACGGACGGCGCAGACACCGAGGCATCCGGACGGGCGAGGCCCTCGACCGTGTCGGTCTGGCCGGACGCGGAACGGACCGGATCCACGAACTCAGCGGCGGCGAGCAGCAACGGGTCGCGATGGCGCGGCTCCTGGTGAAGCGTCCGTCGGTCATCCTCGCCGATGAACCGACGAGTGCCCTCGACGACGACAACGCCGCGATGGTGCTCGACCTGCTGGGCGAGCTGGCGGCCGACGGAGCGGCCGTCCTGATCGCGACACACTCGTCATCGGTCGAAGCCCGCGCCGCACGGAGCATCACGCTCGGCGGACCCGCTGGCTGACGGGTCAGGCGTTGGCGACGAGCCAGGCGAACTGCTCGTCGGAGAGCAGCCGATCGGTCCAGACCTGCCCCTCGACGCCGGCGGCCGCACGGTTCTGCGCAGCCGGAGCCCCCTGCCACACCAGCGACAGCCCGGCACGACGCAGCACGGCTGCAGAAGCAGGGTTGTTCGTGAGCACCCGGCCGGTCACCGGGACGTCCGGAGCGGTGTCGGCGGCGGCACGCACGGCAGCGAGGGCGATCTCGGACGCGAAACCCTGCCCCCATGCCGCGGGCGCCAGACGGTAGCCGAGGTTCCAGACCCCACCGGCGGTCATGTCGACCCCGCCCACACCGACGAAGGCGTGGTCGGAGGCGCTGCGGACCGCCCAGGACCCGAGGCCGTGGCGTGCACGACCGCCGATCTTGCGCTGCACCATGTCCACGCTCGAGCTCCGCGCCACGTGCCGACCCGTGGGCAGGTGCTGCCACGTGCGGGCGTCCGAGAAGAGCGCGTGCACGTCGTCGATGTCGGCCGGGGTCAGCGGGGTGAGCAGGAGGCGATCCGTTCGGATCTCCTGCGAGGGGGTCAGGAGCTGGTGGACCATGCACCGATCATGCCGCCGACCCCCGACATCCGTGTGAACACCACGCGACGTTTGCGGAAGCCCGCAGATGGTGAGCAGCAATGGTCGAGTGGCTCGAAGCAACCCGACCACTTCTGCTCACGAAGCGGAACGACCGACACTAGTCGAGCAGGAGCGCGGGCTCCTCGAGCACCGAGGCGACGTCGTGCACGAAGCGGGACGCCACGTCACCGTCGACGACCCGGTGGTCGAACGACGCACCGATCGTGGTCACCATGCGCGAACGGACCTCGCCGTCGACGACCCACGGCTTCGGCTTGATCGTGCCCATGGCGACGATCGCGACCTCGCCCGGGTTGAGGATCGGGGTCCCGGTGTCCATGCCGAACACACCGATGTTCGTGATCGACACCGTGCCGTTCGCCATCTGCTTCGGCGTGGTCTTGCCGTCGCGGGCGGTCAGGGTGAGCTCTTCGAGCGCCTGCGCCAGCTCGAGCAGCGACATGTCCTGCGCGTCCTTGATGTTCGGCACGATGAGCCCGCGCGGGGTCGCCGCGGCGATGCCGAGGTTCACGAAGTGGTGGACGATGATCTCGCGGTCGGTCCAGGTCGAGTTCACCGAGCGGTTCCGGCGGACGGCCCAGATGACGGCCTTCGCGACGATGAGCAGCGGCGAGACCTTGACGCCGGCGAACGTCGGCGAGGCCTTGAGCCGCTTGACGAACTCCATCGTGTGGGTCGCGTCGACGTCGACGAACAGCGACACGTGCGGTGCCGTGAACGCGGACGTGGTCATCGCGGTGGCGATGGCCTTGCGGACGCCCTTGACCGGGATCGTCTCGCTGCGGACCTCACCCCACTCGGGCGTCTCGATGTTCCGGAAGACGCTGGCCTGCTTCGCGTGCCGGATGACGTCGTCGCGGGTGACCTCGCCGGCCAGACCGGTCGCGACGATCTCGGTCAGTTCGACGCCGAGGTCCTTCGCGAGCTTCCGGATCGGCGGCTTCGCCAGCACGTTGGTCGCGGTGCTCTGCTTGTGCGCGGAGCCCGTGCCGAGGGCGCTGATCGCCTCGGCGGTGCTCTCCTCGCCCGGGTCGACGGAGGCTTCCGCCGCTGCGGCGGTGTCCACACTGGAGGCGCGGCTCGCCTCGGCCGCGAGCGCTGCGGCCCGGCGGGCGCCCGGCTTGCGACGGGAGGGCGACGAGGTCGCCGAGCCGTAGCCGACGAGGACGGCACCGGAGGACTCGTCGGTGCCCTGGACGGTCGCGTCGACGGCGACCGGCTGCACCGGCGCCGCCGGTGCAGGGGCAGCAGCGGCGGCCGGCGCCACTGCGGCCGGAGCGGGGGCAGCAGCGCGCGCCGGAGCGGGCGGCGTCTGCGCGACCGGAGCCGACGGGGCGGCAGGGGCCGGCGGGGTGGACGCGACCACGGGCGAGACCGGGGCGGTCTGGGCGACGGGCGCCGCGCCTCCAGGCTGTTCCGCAGGCGGCGTGAGGGCCGCACCGGAGGCGACCGACGCGTCCGAGTCGACGCGGATGATCGGCTTGCCGACCTCGACCGTGTCTCCCTCGGACACGAGCAGACCCGTGACGGTGCCGGCGAACGGCGACGGCAGCTCGACGAGCGACTTCGCGGTCTCGATCTCGACGAGCACCTGGTCGACGGCGATCTCGTCCCCGATCGCGACGCGCCACTGCACGATCTCGGCCTCGGTGAGACCTTCACCCACGTCGGGCAGGGGGAATTCGGCGGCGGCCACTACGGCTCCTTCGCGGGTCTGGTCGTGCTCGGTCGGACGGGTCAGTAGGCGAGGGCGCGGTCGACGGCCTCGAGGATGCGGTCGGCATCCGGCAGGTGCAGGTGCTCGAGCTTCGACACCGGGAACGGCACGTCGAAGCCGGAGACCCGCAGCGGCGGTGCCTGCATCGTGTAGAACGCCCGCTCGGCGACGGTCGCGGCAATCTCGCTGCCGACGCTGACGAAGCCGGAGGCCTCTTGTGCGATGACCAGGCGACCGGTCTTGCGGACGGAGGCGAGCAGCGGCTCCCAGTCGATCGGCGAGATCGAGCGGAGGTCGATGACCTCGCAGCTGGTGCCCTCGGCCTCGGCGATGTCCGCCGCCTGCATCAGGGTGGCGACCATGGCACCGTGCCCGACCAGGGTGACCTCGGTGCCGGTGCGGGCGACGCGGGTGGTGTGCATCGGGACGTGGCCGTCGACGAGGTCCACCTGGCCCTTGGGCCAGTAGCGGGACTTCGGCTCGAGGAAGATCACCGGGTCCTTCGACGCGATGGCTTCCTGGATCATCCAGTAGGCGTCGTTCGGGGTGCTCGGGCTGACGACCCGCAGTCCCGGGGTGTGCGCGAAGTACGCCTCCGGGGACTCCTGGTGGTGCTCCACGGCGCCGATGTGGCCGCCGTAGGGGATGCGGATGACGACGGGCAGCGACATGTGTGCCGGCAGGCGGTTCGCCATCTTCGCGAGCTGCGAGGTGATCTGGTCGAAGCCGGGCCACACGAAGCCATCGAACTGGATCTCGACGACCGGGCGGTAGCCGCGCAGGGCGAGGCCGATCGCGGTGCCGATGATGCCGGCCTCGGCGAGCGGGGTGTCCCGCACGCGCTCGGCGCCGAAGCGGTCCTGCAGGCCCTCGGTGATGCGGAAGACGCCGCCCAGCTGGCCGATGTCCTCGCCCATCAGCAGGACCTTGTCGTCCGCTTCCATGGCTGCGGCGAGCCCGGCGTTCAGGGCCTTGGCCATCGGCAGGGTCGGGGTGGGGTCGCTCGGGACCTCACCGGCGCCCGGGTGGGAGCGCAGGGTGTAGTCGAAGAGCTGCTCGGTGGTGCTCATGCGTGGGCGCCCCCTTCGAAGCCGGCCTCGTACTGGGCGAGCCAGGCCTTCTGCTCGGTGATCCGCGGGTGCGGTTCGCGGTACACGTTGTCGAACATGACGTCGACGGACGGTGCGGTCAGGGCGACGGTGCGGCGTCGGACGTCGGCGGCGATGTCCTCGCCCTCTTCGTCGAACGCGGCGAACTGCTCGTCCGTCGCGCCCTTCGAGCGCAGGTACGCCTCGGACCGGACGATCGGGTCGCGCAGGACCCACTCCTCGAGCTCGCCGTCGGCGCGGTACCGGCTCGGGTCGTCGGAGCTGGTGTGCGCACCGATGCGGTAGGTGTCGGCCTCGATGAAGGCCGGGCCCTGGCCGCTGCGGGCGTGCTCGGTCGCGACGACCGAGGCCGTGTAGGACGCGAGGATGTCGTTGCCGTCGATCAGGACGCTCGGGATCCCGAAGCCGCGAGGGCGGTCGACGAGCGGCGTCGGGGACTGCACCGACACCGGCACCGAGATGGCCCAGTGGTTGTTCTGCAGGAAGAAGACGACCGGGGCCTTGGTCGACGCGGAGAACACGAAGGCCTCGTTCACGTCGCCCTGGCTGGTGGCGCCGTCGCCGAAGTAGACGATCGAGCAGGCGTCGCGGTCCGGGTCGCCCGTGCCGACGTCGCCGTCGAGCTTCTGGCCGAGCGCGTACCCGGTGGCGTGCAGGGTCTGCGAGCCGATCACCAGGGTGGAGATGTGCGTGTTGCCGCGCTGGTCCGGGTCCCACCCGCCGTGGGTCTGCCCGCGGTACATCGCGATGATCTCCATCGGCTCGACGCCGCGGTGCATCGTGACGGCGTGCTCGCGGTACGACGGGAACACGTGGTCCTGGGCGCGCAGGGCGAAGGCCGAGCCGGTCTGCGCCGCCTCTTGCCCGTGGCTGGGCACCCACAGGCCGAGCTGGCCGGTGCGCTGGAGGTTGTGGCCGGCGTGGTCGAACCGACGGGTGAGCACCATGCGGCGGTGCATCGCCAGCAGGGTCTCGTCGGGGATCGCCCGCGCGGCGGCGGCGAACTCGGCGTTCTCGTCGGTCTCCACGAACCGACCCTCGGGGTCGAGGAGCCGGACGGTGGTCGTCGCGGGAGCCGCGGCGCGGAATGACATGCGGGCCAGCGTAGCGCCAGGCACTAGTCGGCCACCTGGAGGTCCCCCACAAGTGAGCGGGCTGTTTGGAGGAGCGTTTCCACAGCTTCGCGCTCGCCGATCGAGATGCGGATGCCCTCTGGCGGGAAGGCCCGGACGATGATGCCGGCGTCCTCGAACGCGGCCGCCGCGGTCGCCGTCCGCTCGCCCGTCGGCAGCCAGAGGAAGTTGCCCTGGGCGTCGGGGACGTCCCAGCCCTGTGCCCGGAGCTCGACGACGATCCGGTCGCGCAGGGCCGCGATCTCGGTCACGCGCTCGAGCAGCTCGGCCTCGCGTTCCAGGCTGGCGAGCGCCGCCGCCTGGCCCTGGGCGGTCACGGACAGCGGGATGGCGCAGGCCCGGACGGCGTCGAGGACGTAGTCCGGACCGAGCGCGTAGCCCACACGGAGCCCGGCGAGCCCGTACGCCTTCGAGAAGGTGCGGAGGACCACGAGGTTGGGGTGCGCGGCGAGCAGCGGGTGGCCGTGCACGGCGGCCTCGTCGGTCACGAACTCGGCGTATGCCTCGTCGAGCACGACCAGCACCGACTGCGGCACCGCGGCCATGAACGCGTCGAACTCCGCGGCGGTCACGATCGGCCCCGTCGGGTTGTTCGGCGAGCAGACGAGCACCATGCGGGTGCGCTCGGTGACGGCCGCGGCCATCGCGTCGAGGTCGTGCCCGCCGTCCGCACGGTTCGGCACCTGCACGCTCGTGGCGCCGGCGACCGTGACGACCCCGGGGTACGCCTCGAACGAGCGCCAGGCGTAGACGATCTCGTCACCAGGGCCGGAGGTCGCGCGGGCGAGCTCGTGCAGGATCGCGACGCTGCCCGGGGCGACGTGCACCTGCTCGGCGGTCAGCCCGAAGCGGTTGGCCAGCACGGCGCGCAGGGCCAGGGCGGTGGCGTCGGGGTAGCGGTTGTACGAGGTCTGGGCCTGCACGGCCTCGACGACCCCGGGGAGCGGCGGGAACGGGTTCTCGTTGCTCGACAGCTTGAAGGCGGAGTCGGACGCCTGTCGCCCCTGCTTGTACGCGGGGAGGACGGCCACCTCGGGCCGGATGTGCACACGCTGCTCGCTCACGGGTCCAGGCTACCGGCAGGCCCACGGCACCCACGAGGGGAACGAGGGCATCATGGGCGCATGCGATTCCTCGTCCGCCTCGTCGTCAACGCCCTCGCGCTCTGGCTCACCACGCTCATCGTCAGCGGCGTCTCCGTGACGCCGTTCGGCGACGGCGGGACCACTGCGACCGTCCTCACCTTCCTGCTCGTGGCGTTCGTGTTCGGTCTCGTGAACGCGGTGATCGGCACCCTCATCCGGATCGTGGCGTTCCCGCTCTACATCCTCACGCTCGGGCTCATCTCGTTCATCGTGAACGCGATCCTGCTGCTCATCGTCGCGGGCATCTCGGAGGCGTTCGGCTTCGGGCTCGAGGTCGACTCCTTCGGCTGGGGCATCGTCGGCGCCTTCGTGCTCGCGGTCTTCGCCTGGCTGATCGGGCTCTTCGCCCGCCCGGTGCTCAACCGCCAGCGGGCGTGACCCCGGCGGACCTCGCGGAGGACCCCGCCCTGCGTCATGATGTGCTCATGACCCAGGACGTCGACGCCCCGTTCCGCGTCTCGTTCGTCTGCAGCGGCAACATCTGCCGCTCCCCCATGGCCGGTGTCGTGTTCGCGCAGATCGCCGCGGACGCCGGCTTGGCCGACCGGTTCCACGTGGAGTCGGCCGGCACCGGTGACTGGCACGTCGGCGAACCCGCCGACGAGCGCACGATCGCAGCGCTGGCGGCGCGCGGATACGATGGCAGCAGGCATCGCGCCCGTCAGTTCGACCCGGACCGGTTCCCGGACCTCGACCTGGTGGTCGCACTCGACCGCTCCCACGAGCGCATCCTGCGTTCGTGGGCCCCGACCATGGACGACTCCGCCAAGGTGACGCTCCTGTTGCGGTACGACGCCGCCTGGCCCCAGCAGGCCGACGTGCCGGACCCGTACTACGCGGACCGGCACGAGTTCGACCGAGTGCTCTCGACCGTCGAACGGGCCTGCCGGGCGCTCTTCCACCAGCTCGAGCCGGCAGTCCGTCAGGGAGCCCCATGACCCCCCTTCCCCCGCAGCCGATCAGCCCGCTCGACGGGCGCTACTACCCGATCGTGCACACGGTGGGCGAGCACCTCTCCGAGGCCGGCCTCAACCGCGCGCGCATCGTGGTCGAGGTCGAGTGGCTCATCTTCCTGACCGACCACGCGATGTTCACCACCTCGCCGCTCAGCGTCGACGACAAGGCAGCACTGCGCCGGATCGTCGAGACCTTCGGCCAGGACCAGATCGCGGAGCTCGCCGAGATCGAGGCGACGACCCGTCACGACGTCAAGGCCGTCGAGTACTTCGTGCGCCGCCGACTGTCCGAGCTCGGGCTCGACGCGATCGCCGAGCTCACCCACTTCGCCGCCACGAGCGAGGACGTCAACAACCTGTCCTACGCACTCACCGTGCGGGACACCGTCGACCAGGTCTGGCTGCCCGGCTTCCGTGCCGTGCTCGAGAAGCTCCGGACGCTCGCCGTCGAGCTGCGGAGCGTGCCGATGCTCTCGCACACGCACGGTCAGCCGGCCACCCCGACGACGCTCGGCAAGGAGCTCGCGGTCGTCGTCTACCGACTCGAGCGTGTGCTCGCCCAGATCGAGGGCGGCGAGTACCTCGGCAAGTTCTCCGGCGCGACCGGCACCTTCTCGGCACACCTCGCCGCCGACCCCGAGGCCGACTGGCCCGCGCTGTCCCGCGAGTTCGTCGAGGGCCTCGGCCTGACGTGGAACCCGCTCACCACGCAGATCGAGTCGCACGACTGGCAGGCCGAGCTCTACGACCGGGTGCGTCACGCCAACCGGATCCTGCACAACCTGGCCACCGACGTGTGGACCTACATCTCGATGGGGTACTTCACGCAGATCCCCGTGGCGGGTGCCACCGGGTCGTCGACGATGCCCCACAAGATCAACCCGATCAAGTTCGAGAACGCCGAGGCGAACCTCGAGATCTCGTCGGCGCTCTTCTCGACGCTGTCCGAGACCCTCGTGACGAGCCGACTGCAGCGCGACCTGACCGACTCCACCACGCAGCGGAACATCGGCGTCGCGTTCGGGCACTCGCTGCTCGCGCTCGACAACCTGCGCCGCGGACTGGGCGAGATCGCCGTGAACGAGGCCAAGCTCGCCGACGACCTCGACCACAACTGGGAGGTCCTCGCCGAGGCGATCCAGACGGTCATCCGTGCCGAGGTCACCGCCGGGCAGTCGAACATCGAGGACCCCTACGCGATGCTCAAGGAGCTCACGCGCGGCAAGCGGGTGAGCCAGCAGGACCTCATCGTCTTCGTGAACCGTCTGGACATCTCCGACGGCGCGAAGGCCCGGCTGACCAACCTGACGCCGGCGACCTACACGGGCCTGGCGGACGAGCTGGTCGACCACCTCGACGTCTGAGCACGACGGACCGGCGGCCGGACGGTCGTCGGTCCGTCATCGGATCCGCGTCCGGGGGGTGCGGAATCCTGAGCGGTTCGATAGGTTCGTATCGCTGAGTACATCTCAGCACGGGGGGCGTCGCAGTGGATGCACCCTGTCCACTGACCGGATGGATCTCCACACCGTGCTTCGTTCTCGCATCACCGCGGCCGCCGTCGGCGCCACCGTGCTCGGCGTCTCCGCCGCCCTCGTCCCGACGGTCTCGACCGCCCTGGTGACGAGCACCGCTGCTTCGGCCATCGTCACCTGGACCGACTCGGCCGACGACTTCACCGCCGCGCCGACCGGCACCTTCCCGCTGACCGACCAGTGGTACTGGGCGTCGGTGACCGACCTGGACGGTGGCGGTTCGATCACCGACCACGCCACGCTGGACGAGGACGGCCTGTCCGTCTCCGAGGGCGAGGCCGTCGGCCTGGTCCGCGGCCTGAACGAGCCCGTGCCCGCGAGCAGCGTCCCCGCCCTCGCCGCCGGCATCAGCATGACGACCACCGGCGCGACGAGCTTCGGTCTCGCGGTCCAGGAGGGCGGCGACACCAGCGCGCAGACCGTGGTCTTCGCCACGGACGCGCCCGAGACCGGTGACGGCGTCGGCATCTCCGACGGCACCAGCAACTGGATCGACCCCGCGACCGGCGAGGTCGAGTCGACGACGGAGCTCACGGCCGACCTCGAGGCCGCCGACGCGCAGGTCGTCGGGTACGTCGTCTACGTCGGCATCGACGTCGCCGCCGACACCACGGCCCCGCCGACGCCCGAGCCGACCGAGACGCCCGCTCCGACCGACGAGCCCACCCCGGCCCCGACCGTCGACGGCACCCCGGCACCGAGCGCGCTGCCCAGCAGCGAGCTGAAGAGCCTCGCCGCCCCGCTCGAGGCGAACGGTCAGTCGCTCGCCGCCGACGCCAGCGGTTCGATCTCCGCGCTCCGCGTCGACGACACCACGACCTACTTCACGCCGCAGCCCACCGCGGCCGCCGAGCTCCTCACCCCGACGGCCACGCTGACCGAGGCCACCACCACCGGAGTCCGCATCCAGGGCTCGGGCTTCGCTCCGAACGAGCTCGTCGGCGCCGGAGTCGGCACCGGCGCACAGGGCACCGACATCCCCGGGGTCGCGTTCCGCGCCGACGCCGACGGCAACGTCTCCGGCACCATCGTCCTGCCCGCCGACTTCGTGAACACCGCCGGCGCGTACAGCGTCGGTCTCGTCGGCGCCTCGTCGGCGCAGGCCGCGCAGGCCGCGCTCACCGTCACGGCCGACCCGGCCGCTGCCGGTGACCCGGGCACGGCACCGGTCGCCGTCCCGGTGCCCGGAACGGCGAACTTCACGGGCTGATCTTGCCGATCCTCCCGACCGAGCCACGGCGGCGTGCGACTGTGATCGCCGCCGCCGTGGCCGTCGTCTGTGCGGGGGCCGTCGCGTTCGTCGCGCTCGGTCCCCTGTCAGCCGCGCCCGCCCCGACACCGACCCGGTCCGTCGCGGCACCGACGCCCACCCCCACGACGACACCGGAGCCGACCCGGTCGGCAGCGCCCGTCGACGCGGTCGACGCCCCGGCCAGCACCACCGTCGCCGCCGTCACCGGCGCGTCCGTCCCGGTCAGCGCGAGCGCGGGCGGCACGGCGACACAGACCCTCGAGAACCCGCAGGCGTCCGGTGCCCCGCTCGTCTTCCGGGTCGTCGACCAGCAGGACGGCTGGGCGGAGGTGCAGCTCGCACAGCGCCCGAACGGCAGCACCGGCTGGGTGCCGACCAGCGCCGTCACCCTGACCGAGGACCCGTACGCGATCGTCGTCACCCGCTCGACGAAGACGCTCGACCTGTACAAGGACGGCAAGGTCGTCGACAGCTACCCCGTCGCCACCGGGACCGGGGGTACCCCGTCGCCGACCGGTCGGTTCGCGCTGACCGAGCTGCTCGCGCCGACCAACGAGGGCTACGGCCCGTACGCGTACGGCACGACGGCGTTCTCGGACGTGCTCAACTCGTTCGGTGGTGGCCCCGGCCAGATCGGGCTGCACGGCACGGAGGACACGTCGAGCATCGGCACCGCCGCCTCGCACGGCTGCATCCGCATGCACAACGACGACATCACGGCGCTGGCGGAGCGCCTGCCGCTCGGCACGCCGTTCCAGGTGCGCTGACGTTCCAGGTGCGCTGACGTTCCAGGTGCGCTGACGTTCCAGGTGCGCTGACAGGCGGCCTGGAGGCACGGCGTGCGCCCGGCAGTGGGCGCCACCGTCTCAGGTGGTGACGTCCAGGGCGACGGCGACCAGCGCCTCCAGGACGGTGCGCACCACGGGACGGACGGCACGGTCGGGGCGGACCAGTGCCTCGATGCGGCGTCCGGCACGGACGTCGGCGAGCTCCGCCAGGTGGAAGCGCCCGGCGGCCCGCGTGCCCGACGTGTACCGCGGGACGAGTGCGATGCCGTGGCCGCCCGCCACCAGGTTCTCGATGACCGGCAGGTGGATCGTCCGGAACGCGACACTCGGCGGGGTGTCCGTCGCCGCAGCCATCGCGTGCAGCACCCGGTCGATCGGGTAGCCCTCCGGCACGCCGATCCAGCGTTCCCCGACGACCTCGTCGATGCCCACGCGTGCGCGGCCGGCCAGGGCGTGCCCGGGCGGCAGGGCCACGTCGAGGGGTTCGCGGAGCAGCGGCACGGTGTCGACCGATCCCTGGTCCGCCGGGCGGACGCCGTCCGACCGGTGCCCGACGACCACGTCGTGGTCGGCCGCGAGCGGTGCGAACTCCCCCTCGCTGACGTCCACGTCCACCAGGGTCAGCGCGATGCCCGGGTGCGCCTGCATCCGGGTGAGCACGCCGGGCAGCAGCAGTTCCGCCGCCGACGGGAAGATCGCCAGCGACACCGGTCCGGTCGTGCCGCCGAGGTGCTCCTGCCAGGCGGCGTCCACCCGGGCGATGGCGGTCGCGACCCCGGATGCCAGGCCCGCGAGCACTTCGCCGTGCGGGGTCAGCCGGACCCCGCGCCCGACGCGTTCGACCAGCGGGACGCCGACCTGCCGCTGCAGCGTCTGCAGCTGCTGGGAGACGGCGCTCGGTGTGCGGTGGGTGGCCTCGGCGACGGCCGTGACGCTGCCGCGCTCGGCGAGCTCCCGCAGGACCGCCAGCAGCTGCACGTCGAAGTCGACCATGCAGGGACCCTACATCGTGGTTCGCGAAGGTTTCGATGGACCTACAACGTCGTGCCCGGAACGATGAGGAGCATGACCACCCGAGATCGTCTCCTCGCCGTCGTCGTCGCCGTGGTCTGGGGACTGAACTTCCCCGCGACGGCACTCGCGCTCGAGCACTTCCCACCGTTCCTGCTCGCAGCGCTGCGGTTCACGATCCTGGCGGTCCCGACGCTGCTGTTCGTGCCGCGGCCGCGGATCCCGTTCGGCCGGCTGCTGCTCGTCGGCCTCGGGCTCGGCGTGCTGCAGTTCTCGTTCCTGTACCTCAGCATGGCGTCCGGCATGCCGTCGGGGCTGGCCTCGCTCGTGCTGCAGGCCTCCGCGCCGTTCACGGTGGTGCTGGCCGGGGTGTTCCTGCGCGAGCGGCTGACCGGCCGGCAGGTCGTCGGGGTCACCGTCGCCGTGGCCGCCCTCGCCGCGATCGCCCTGCACCGTTCCCAGACCGCTGCGCTGCTGCCCGTCGTGCTCGCACTGTGCGGTGCGCTCGGGTGGGCGATCGGCAACGTCGCGACCCGGCGGGCGGGAGCCGCGAACCCGCTGCACCTGACCCTGTGGTGGTCGGTCGTGCCGCCGGTCCCGATGGTCGTGCTGTCGCTCGTGGTCGAGGGCCCGGACCGCATCGGCACCGCACTCGGCACCGCGTTCACGGCGGCCGCGCTGCCCGCCGACCTCGGCCTGCTCTACATCGTGGTCGTCGCGACCCTGGTGGGCTACGGCATCTGGTCGCGGCTGCTGGCGGCCTACCCCTCGAGCACGGTCGCGCCGTTCTCGATGCTCGTGCCCGTGGTCGGGGTGCTCGCGTCGTGGGCGGCCTTCGGCGAGGTGCCCGACCTGGTCGAGGTGCTCGCCGGCGCGGTCGTCGTGGCCGCCGTGCTGTGGTCGTCGCGACCGGCGCGGGACCGCGGGCCGCGACCGGGCCTCGCCGACGAGGTCGCACGACGTGCCGCTGCCGTGTCGCCGAGGTCGCACGACGTGCCGCCCGGACCGCTCGCGAGCGGCAGTCCGCGCGACCTCGACCCGGCGCTCAGCCCCGGTGCTGGCGACGCTCCGCGATGATCCCGGCGAGCGCCCCGCGCAGGTGCGGGTACCGGAACTCGTAGCCCGCCTGGGTCAACCGGGTCGGCACCACCCACCGGCTCTTCAGCACGAGTTCGGTCTCGGTGCGGATCGCGAACGACCCGAGCTCGAGCATCCACCGCCAGGTCGGCACCCCGAACCGGCGCCCGACGGCGTCGCGGAGGGTCGCCATCACGGTGCGGTTGTCGGACGGGTTCGGGCTCGAGATGTTCACCGACCCCTCGATCTCCGGGTGGTCGCGGAGGAACCGGATCGACCCGAGGACGTCGGCGATGTGCACCCAGCTGAAGCGCTGCCGACCGTGCGTGGGCCGGTGGTGGTGGTACGTGCCGGCGCGGAGCCGGGAGCGCGTCGGCACCCACGGCCCGTCGTACTGCGGCCCGCCGAGGCCGGCCTGCGCGAGCCGGAGGAGCGGCAGCAGGGCGCTGCCGTCGCCGAACACGATCGCCATCCGCAGCGCCACACGACGGGTGCCGGGCAGGTCGGCGCCGAAGAAGGCGTCCTCCCACGCGCGGGCGACGGAGACCGAGAACCCCTCGCCGATCTCCCCCGTCGCTTCGTCCTGCGGTCGGTCGTCGGCGTGCCGGTAGATCGTCGCGGTCGAGGCGTTCATCCACAGCGGCGTCGGGTGCTCGGACGTCCGGATGGCCTCGGCGAGCTCGAGCGTGGTGTCCACCCGCGAGCGCATGATCTCCGCACGGTTGCGTCGGCCGTAGCGGCAGTTGACGCTCTTGCCCGCCATGTTCACGACCATCGCAGCGCCGTCGACGAGTTCCCGGATGCGCATGGTGTTGCCCCACACGGCGTCGCCGGTCCGGCCGATGGTGACGACCCGGTACCCCTCTTCCGTGAAGGCGTCCCGCAGGTACCGCCCCACGAAGCCGCTCGCTCCCGCGATCACGACGCGGCCCTTCTGGTCGCTCATCTCATCCCCGTTCTGTGTCCGGCGCGATCTCGTACCGGAACGCCCCCTCGTACCGGTACAGCGTGCCGAGCACCGGTGCCGAGAGCACCAGGGACACGCGCTGGAGGTCCGCTTCGTCATCGAATCGTTCCATCAGCGTCACACGCGGGCTCAGGGCGGCCGGGAGGCGCAGATCGCGTCCCAGCGCACGGAACGTCACGCGCGTGGAGACCAGGCGCAGGGCGCCCGCGTCCGGGCCGTCAGCGTCGACCTGCGCCCGGAGCCGGACGCTGACGCGCCCGTGGCGACCCAGGTGGTCGACCAGGCCGTCCGGTTCGGCGGTGATGGCGTCCACCATCGTGCGGCTCCCGGAGCGGAACCGGAAGGTGCGGTGCGCGCGGACGGCGACCCGGGCCTCCAGGCTGACCCCTGACCCGCGGCGGACGCGAGCCGGCCGGTTCTCGACCGTGAACGGGACGTCCCGCTCCCAGACCGGGAACATGACGGAATCGCGGGCGAACACCGCGAGCACCGGCCAGAGCCACCGACGTGGGGTGCCGACGATGTCGAAGACGCCCTCGCCGCGGCCGACGTGCCCGGGCGGGACGGGGCCGAAGTACGTGCGGAGCCGCGGGTGCAGCCGGGCCAGCACGTCCGGCGGTGTGGACAGCTCGTAGGGCGACCGGCTCACGGTTCGATCCTGGCATGTCGTCAGTGCGGATCCCTACGATGTCGCACATGGGACACGACCACGGGCACGGCGTCGGGCACGCCTCGGAGCGCGCCCTGCTCATCGCGTTCTGCATCTCGGCGGGCATCCTGCTCGCCGAGGTCGTGGGCGCCGTGGTCACGGGTTCGCTCGCGCTGCTCGTCGATGCCGGGCACATGGTCGTCGACACCGGCGGACTCGGCATCGGGCTCGTCGCGACGCGGCTCGCCCGCCGGTCCCCGACCGCGCAGCGCACCTGGGGCTTCCAGCGGGCCGAGGTCCTCGGGGCCACCGCGCAGGCCGCGATCCTGCTTGCAGTCGGGGTCTACGTGATCATCTCGGCGGTGCAGCGGCTGTTCGTGCCGGAGGAGATCCACTCCGGGCCGCTGCTCGTCTTCGGCATCGTCGGGCTCGTCGGCAACCTGGTGGCCTACGCGGTGCTGCTGCGGGCCTCGGGCGAGGGGTTCACCTCGCGCGCCGCCCGACTGGAGGTCCTCAACGACACCCTCGGCTCGGTCGCCGTCATCATCGCCGCGATCGTGCTCATGCTGACCGGGTGGGAGCGGGCGGACTCCGTCGCCGCGATCCTGATCGGTCTGCTCATCCTGCCGCGGGCGATCCGGCTGCTGCGCGAGACCGCGAACGTGCTGCTCGAGTCGACGCCGCCGGGGCTCGACCTGGACGACGTGCGTGGTCACATCCTCGAACTCGACCACGTCATCGCGGTGCACGACCTGCACGCCACGCTCGTCGCGACCGGGGTGCCGAACCTGACCGCGCACGTGGTCGTCGACGACCACTGCTTCTCGACGGCGCACGCCCCGGCGATCCTCGACGAGCTGCAGCGGTGCGTGGCGGAGCACTTCGACGTGCCGGTGGAGCACTCGACGTTCCAGTTGGAGCCGGTGTCACACCGGCGGCACGAGTACGAGGTGCACGCGTAGGGTCCGCGCTCGGGCGTGTGCGCGTCGGTCGGGGTCGCTTCGGCTTCGCGACGATCCACCAGGTGATCGACGCGTGGTCTGTCGCAGAACGGGTGTCCGCGGGTGCCCGCGTCAGCAGTCGTCGGTGCGCGTGGGGTACGCCGTGATCACCCGGTCGGTGGTGGCCGAGACGATCACCTTGACCCAGGGCTCGTCGTCGGGGCGTGAACCGTCGTCGAACCGGACGGGTGCGGCGTAGCAGACCTTGCCGTCGCCGGCGTCGAGCGGGAACCCGGGGCGCGGGTCCTCGAGCGCCGTCTGCACCGCGGTGAGCATGGCGTCGTCCCAGTCGCGCGAGCCGTGCCCGGTGACGACGTCCTGCCAGTCGGCGGTGTGCCGCACCCGGATGTGCTCGTACCCCTGGGCAGCGGTGCCGCACTGCAGGGTGACGCGGCCCAGGGCCTCGGTCTCGTACTGCGCGACGGCCGCCTGGGTCGTGGTGTCGCACCGGCCGAGCGCGGTGCTGCCGGGCATGTCCGGCCCGGTGCGGGTGATCGTGACGGTGCCGTCACCGGCGGCGGTCGGCGCGTCGCTCGGCGTCCGTGAGGCCGAGCCGGCACCGATGGTCGGGTCGTCCGCGCCCTGCCGTGCCGTCAGGAACAACCCGCCGGCGAGGAGACCGGCGGCCACCACGGCCGCGACGCCGGTGAGCACGGGACGGTTGCGGTTCCGGGGCACGCGCCCAGTATGCCGGGAGTTCGACCGCACGACGGAACCAGGCTCCGGACACAGCACCGCGCGATCGCGTGGTGCGGTGTCCGGAACCTGGTTCCGGGCGGACGGGAGGCCCGCCACACGTCAGGCGCGCGCGGCCAGCCGGGTGCCGGCGACGACGGCCAGGACGGCGACGAGCACCACGTACCCGATCAGGACGGGGAGCGTCGGGATCACCAGCAGCGCCGCCCCCACGGCCACGACCGGCACGGTGAGCCCGGCGTAGGCGATGAGGAACGTGGCGGCGAGCACGCCGCCCCGGCGCTCCGGGCCGACCAGTGCTGCGGCGCTGCCGATCGCGGCGCGGAACAGCAGGCCGACGCCGGCTCCCGCGACGACCCCGCCGCCGATGAACCCGGCGACCTGCAGCAGGACCGCGGCGACGGCGAGGACGACCAGGCCGACGACCAGGAGCAGCATGCCGAGCCGGATCTGCGCACGCTGCGACAGTCGGGCGAAGACGATCTGCGACAGCGCGCTCGCGGCGAAGACCCCGAAGGTCGTGGCACCGGCGGCCAGGCGGTCGGTGACGTGGAACGTGGTGCCGAGGAAGCTCGGCGCGACCGAGGTGAAGAGGCCCTGCACGGCGAGCGCGGCGAACGCGGCTGCGCCGGCGGCCCAGAACGCCGCACCCTGCCCCTCGGGAGCCTGCATGCGCTGCGGGCGGTAGGCCACGGGCTGCTCGGGACGGTCGACCGTCTCCGGTGCAGCCAGCACGAGCACGAACGCGACGGCCAGCGCGATCACGAACACCACGTAGGGGACCATGAGCGGCTGCCCGACGAACTCGGCGAGTGCTCCGCCGACCAGGGCGCCGAGCGACAGCCCCCCGAGGTTCACGGCTCCGGCGGCGACGCTCGCGCCCTTCGCGGAGTCGCTCGACCCGGTGGCACGGACCCGGAGCTCACCGAGGTGCGCCGTCGCGGTCGCCGTCAGCGTCCCGACGCCGAGGCCGGTCACGAGCCGGGCGACGATGAGGCCGGTGACGTCGTTCCAGAGCAGGAACAGCACGGCGGCGACCAGCTCGAGCGCGATCGACACCAGGATGAGCGGGCGCCGCCCGTGCACGTCGCTGAGGTGTCCCGCCAGGTACAGCGACCCGACGACCCCGACCCCGTACGCCGCGAAGATCACGGTCGTGGTGAAGGTCGGGAAGCCGTCGCGGGCCTGGTAGATGACGTAGAGGGGTGCGGGGACGGTCGCGAAGGCCATCACCGCGAGGAACGCGAAGGCGACGACCCAGAAGCCGAAACCGTGGCGCCGACGGGTGTGGACACGGCGTCCGCGCGGGGCGACGACACGGTCGCTCGCGGATGCGGGAGCGGCGGTGGTGGCGGGGACGGTGCCCGTCGGGGTGTCGGTGACGGTTGACATGCTCCGATGATCGCGCTCGCGGTGCATCGAGTCCAACGGATGCGCTTGATGTGCGCGATCGATCTGCTCGATACTCGGACGATGGAGACCCGACTGCTCGAACAGTTCGTCACCGTCGCCGCCGAGGGCAGCATCACCCGGGCGGCGGAACGGCTCTGGGCCGCGCAGTCCACGGTGTCCGCGGGCATCGCCTCGCTCGAGCGCAGCTTCGGCGTGCGGCTCTTCGACCGCACCGGCCGACAGCTCGTGCTGACCCCCGCCGGCGAGGACCTGCTCCCCCACGCCCGCGCGGTGCTCGAGTCACTCGACCGGATGCGCGACCTGGCCACCGCCGACGACGCCGACCTGCGGGGCCGGGTGCGGCTCGGCATCTTCACGAGCATGGACATCGTCGACCTGACGGGCGTGCTGCAGCGGTTCCGGCGGCAGCACCCGCTCGTCGCCGTGGAGCTGATGACGTCGCCGTCGGGGACGACCGGCCTCGTGCAGGACCTGGTCGCCGGGCGGCTCGACATCGCCTACACGGGCCTGCCCACCGTGCCCGCCGGGGTCGTCGTGGAGCCGTTGCGGGAGATGCCGTTCCGGGTGTTCACCGCGGCGGACCACCCGCTCGCCGGCCGGTCGTCGGTGTCGCTCGCCGAACTCGCCGACGAACCCTTCGTGGACACGGCGCACGGGTTCGGCAACCGGATCATCCTCGACGGGGCACTCGAGCGGCTCGGCATCCGTCGGCGCATCGTCGCGGAGATGAACGACATGCCCGCCGTGATCCGGTTCGCCTCGGCCGGGCTCGGCGTCGGGGTCGTGCCGGACTCGGGGGTGCGGTACGACGGGGCGGTGCTCGACCTGGAGGACGAGGTCGACCCGCTCCGCATCGGCCTGGCGGTCCGGACGTCCCCGGAGCCGAGCCGCGCGGTCCGGACGCTGGCGCGTGACATCGTGGCGGCGCGGGTGGGGTGACGCGGTCGCGCTCGCTGTGCTTCGTGAGCAGGAACGGTCGCGTCGCGGTGCGCGAGGCGACCGTTCCTGCTCACGATCTGACCACCGACGGACTGGAGGCACGGGTCGGGTCCGCCACGTGCCTCCGGGCCGTCAGTCCCCCCAGATCTCCCCGACGACGGCGTCCAGCAGCCCGTTCGTCGGGAAGTTCGCCTGCCGGATCACGATGAAGGTGTCGTCGCGCAGGAAGAAGGTGGAGACCTGGTCCACCGGGGCAGCCTCGGCCGGGACGGACGACTGGCACACCCGCCCGCCGTCGCGGTCCTCGCACTCCAGCGGACTGGTGGCGAGCACGTCCGCGGCCCCGGGCCCGGCAGTTCCCACGGTCATGGTGAGCCCACTGACGTCGGCTCGGGGATCGGCCCACGTGCAGATGATCTTCGACTCGCCGTTCGCCCAGGTGACGTCCTCACCATCGCCGCCGGCCGTGCCGTCCTTCGCCTTCGAGATCTCGGTCAGCGGAGTCTCCCCGAAGAGCCGGGTGTAGTCCTCTGCCGGGACCATGTCGCGGCACGTCGCCGGGATCGTCGCCGCGGCGGCGGTCGGTGTCGACGTCGGGGTGGGCTTCGGGACGGGGGCACCCGTGATCGGGGCGGAGCTCGGCGTCGTGGAGGACGGCGCGGGCTCGGGCTGCTGGGTCTGGGTGGGAGCGGCGACCGGGTCGGCGTTCTGCTGCGACAGGGTCAGGGCGACCGCACCGGTCGCGGTGCCGACGGCGAGCAGCGCAACGACACCGATGACGATCCCGGACCGGCCCCGACGACGCTTCGGGAGCGGGGTGGCACGTTCGAGGACGTTCTGCTTCATCGAGACGAGCATGCGCTGCAGGTCGTCTCCCTGCGGAGGCTCAGTGTTCATCGTGCATCACCACCTTCTTGAGTCGTCGACGGTTGCGGGACACCCGCTGGGTGACCGCGCCGACCGTGAGTCCGAGGAGTTCGGCGGCCTCGGCGTACGAGTGCCCCTCGAGGAGGCAGAGCTCGCAGATGCGGCGGTCGAGGTCCGGGAGCGCGGCGATCTCGGCACGGACCCAGCGCAGGGTCTCGCGGGCCTCGTCGTGGTCGGCGGGCGAGGCGAGGTGCTCCGGGAGCTCGTCCGTGCGGCGCCGGGCCTGCTTGCGGCCGGTGTTGAAGGCGTGGTTGCGGCACACGACGAGCAGCCACGGCAGCACCGTGTCCGCCGGCAGCTCGAGGGTCGCGGCGCGCTGCCAGAGCGTCAGGAACGCGTCCTGCACGATCTCCTCGACGTCGGACCGGTCGTCGACGAGCGCCCACGCGTAGCGGGTGAGGGTGGCGGCGTACCGGTCGAACGCCCGGGCGAGCGCGCCGGTGTCCCCTTGTGCCATCGCACGGACGAGTCCTTCGTCCGTGTCGGTGCCGGTCGTCACGTCCACATCCCACCTCCTTCACTCAGAGGTGTCGGCAGGACCCGCGATCCTGACAGGACCGTGGCGGATTCGTGATCTCGGGCGTGTCCGCCCGGAGCCGTCAGCCGTCAGCCGTCAGCCGTCAGCTGTCAGCTGTCAGACGTCAGCCGTCAGTGGAAGTCGTCGCCGTCGCCCTCGCCCGGCGTCTTGTGCCCGCCGAGCATGTCGTTGTCGTCCTGCTCGCTCGACGAGGCGAGCTGCAGCATCGCGAGCACGACGACGACCACGATGAACGCGACGCCGAGGAAGATCACGGCCAGCTGCAGTTCCCGCGTCGAGAACAGCACGACGAGCCCGGTGAACACCGCGATGATCGCGGAGATCCCGAGGAGCTCGACCGGGCGCAGACGGTCACGACGGCTGGGGGTGGTCATGCGTGTGGTGCTCCGTCCGGGGCGACGGCCGGCGAGGCCGTGCCCCACTTGTGCGAGAGGCCGGCGATCACGTGGAAGACGGCCGTGATGGCGAGGTACGCGCCGAGCAGGCCGACGAGCACGATCGAGGCGTCGAGGGTGCCGGTGACCTGCTCCACGCCACCGAGCTGCTGGGAGTAGTCCGGCGGCGTGACGAGGAAGGCGACCGCGAGCAGCAGCGTGAGGCCGCCGATCGTGGTCCAGTCGCGAGCGAAGGGCGAGCGTCGCCGGGCACGGAGCCCCTGCGACAGCTCGAGGGCCCCGGTCAGCACCGCGAACGCGACGATGACCGTGATGAAGGCCGGCAGCCCGAACCCGTTGCACGCGAACGCGGCGACGGCAGCGAGCAGGGTGATGACGGCCTGCAGCAGGGTCGTGCGACGCGATCGACCGTCGAGGGGCAGTCGGGAGATCCCGGCGAACAGGAGCACGAGGCCCTCGACCAGAGCGAAGCCGCCGAACAGCAGGAGACCGTAGCCCGCGGCGTGGTTGGTCGAGAAGGTGATCACCATCGCGACGACCGCTGCGGGGACCGCCCGTAGGATCGGGATCGGCCAGTACCGCGCGCGCTGGGTCGCGTCTTCCACGGTGGTGGCGTCGTCCACGGTGTCGGACACGAGACCTCTTTCGGGCATGCGGATCGTGGATCCGATCCTACCGCCGGTGGGGTGGACGCCCGACCGGAGCGGACTCGACCCCCTGTGGACGTCCACACCCGTGCACCGGGACGACACCGCCGTCGGGTGCCGTCCCGGCGGTGTCAGGGCTGCTGCGGGTCGTCGGTCAGCGCGTTCCGGCGAGCACGACGTCGGGCGAGCCACCAGCACACGGACCCGGCGGCGGCGGCCAGGGCGGCGAGCGCCGCGGCGAGGCCGAGCCCTTCGGCGCCGGTGTAGGCGAGGGCTCCGACGGGGGCAGCCGCCCGACGGTCGGCTGCGGGGTCACCGGCTCCGCCGCCGTCGTCGACACCGGCGCCGTCACCGTCGTCACCACCGGAACCGTCACCGCCGGCGTCCCCGTCGTCCGGAGCCGGCCCGGTCGTCGGCACGGGACCGCTCGTCGGCACGGGGCTCGGCGCGGGCCCCTCGTCGTCCGGGCCCACGACGATCGCGACGCCGGTGGACGGGTCGCCGCCGTCCGCGTCGGTCGGCGAGGTCGCCGTCGCCACGTTCACCACGTCGGAGCCGTCCCCCTGGTACGCGGGGTCGAGCTCGGCGCGGATCCGGAAGTCCAGGGTCTCGCCCACCTCGAGCGACACGTCGGAGCTGCAGGTCACCCGCTGCCCCTCGGCCGTGCACCCGTCCTCGGAGCCCACGAACCGCATGGCCTGGGGCAGGTCGTCGACCGCGCCGACCTGCTGCGCCACCGACGGCCCCCGGTTCCGGGCCGTCACGAGGTACTCGACCTCGTCACCGGGCCGGACCGTCGACGGCGACACCGACTTGTCCGTCTCGACGTCGGCGGCGATCACCGGTGCCGTGACGGTGGTGGTCGCCCGCGAGGCGTTGTCGGCCTCGTTCGTGTCGGACAACGAGGTCGGCGGGGCGATGGTCGCAACGCTCTCCAGCGCTCCGGACGTGCCCTCGGCCACCCGGCCCTCGATCGTGACGACGGCGGAACCCCCTCGGGGCAACGACAGGTCGGTCGCGACGTCACCGGTGCCCGACCCGGTCGCACAGGCGGAGCCGTCCGCGGCCGTGCAGGTCCAGGTGACGTCCTCGACGCCGTCGGGCACGTCGACCTGGAGCGGACTCGGGTCGGCGGCGTTCGGGCCGGGGTTCCGCGCCGTCACGGTGTAGCGGAGCGGTTCGCCCGCCGTCGCGGTCGCGGGCAGGTCGTGCTCGACGGACAGGTCCGCCGGCTTCCAGACCCGGAGCGCGTCGACCTCGTGCTTGTCGACGTGACTGCCGGTGGCCCCGGCGAACCCGAGGCGCAGCGTGCTCGGCAGCGCGGCCTGCCCGTCGCCGTGCAGCGGGACCGAGTCGAGCACGGTGCGCATGGTCGAGCCGACCTGCAGCCGGACGGAGACCGCGAGCCCGCCGTCGTCGTCGGGCAGCAGGGTGATCCGGACCGTCCGGGGCGTGGATCCGGCCGTCACGGTGCCACCGGGTGCTGCGGCACCGGCGACGTACCGGTAGCCCTCGGTCCCGTTGCCGGAGCCCCGGACCACCACGTGGTCGGGCTGCGCTCCGGGACCGGACCCGTTGATGCGTGACGAGAAGTTGCCGTAGTGGTCGATCGCGACGGCCGCGAAGCCCCCGGGGACGCCCGGCAGGTCGCACTCCCGGCCACCGCCCTCGGTCGCTTCCTTCCGGCAGGCGTAGCCGAGCCCGGCGCCGAAGGACCCGACGCCCTGCGCCGCAGCGCCGTCGGCCAGGTACAGCAGCAGGCCGTCGGCGCCGGGGTCGTCCTTCTCGGTGTGCATCGCGTACGTGAACTCGATCTCGAGCCCGGTGTCGGACGGGAACGTGTCGTTCGTCGACCACGCTCCCGCCTGGTTCCGGACGTCGTCGGTGAGCCGCAGTCGGCCGCCGGACACCGCGGCGTCACCGTGCAGGGCACCGCCGGACGCACTGGAGAACTGGTTGACGTACGGGAAGTCGAGGGCGGCCGCACTCGACCCGGACGGCAGGACCGCGGGTGCCGCGAGCACGCCGAGCGCGGTCAGGGTGGCGCACGCCGCGGCGAGACGGCGGACGACCCGCGAGCGGAACGACCGCCGGTCGAGCGAAGGCGCTGGGGCAGGAGCTGGAGCTGGAGCAGTGGGATCTGTCATGCCCCGATGCTCGCGACCGGGACGTCACCCCCGGGCGGCGGCGAGACGATCTGTGGAACGCCCCCACGGGCCTCCCGGCTGTGGAGGACGAACGACGCGAGCGGACCGCTCAGGCCAGCCACACCGTCGTCTCACCCGGCAGCAGCCCCGGTGCAACCCCGTCGAGCGGCCCGGACGCGACGACGACGGTCCCGGCCGGCAGGGGCACCGGCGCGGTGCCGAAGTTCGTGACCGACCGCCAGCCGTCGTGCCGCGCGAACGCCACGACCTCGGAGCCGGACTCCAGCCACGTCAGCGCCTCCCCCTGCTGCAGGCGACGGCGGGCGGCCAGCGCCCGGCGGTACAGCGACAGGGTCGACTCGGGATCGCCGTCCTCGGCCTCGACCGAGGACTCCCCGAAGTCCTGCGGCTGCGGCAGGTGCGGTGCGACGTCCCCGAAGCCGAACGACGGTCCGGAGCGCGTCCACGGGATCGGTACGCGGCAGCCGTCCCGGCCCTTGACGGTGTGTCCGGTGCGGAGCCACTTCGGGTCCTGCAGCAGGTCGCGCGGGATCGCGGCGGCCTCGTGCAGCCCGAGTTCCTCGCCCTGGTAGACGTACGACGACCCGGGCAGCGCCAGCATCAGCATCGTCGCCGCTCGGGCCCGACGGAGCCCCCGTGCACGGTCGAGCTCCGGCGAGGTGCCGTCGGTCATGAGCCAGGCGTCGGTGTCGGTGCCGTCCGGCAGGCCGTAGCGGGTGGGGTGCCGCACGACGTCGTGGTTCGACAGCACCCAGGTGCTCGAGGCACCGGACTGCTCCGAGGCGGCCAGGTTCCGCTCGATGATCCGACGGAACGCATCGGGCTCGAACGGGGCCTCGAGCAGGTCGAAGTTGAAGGCCTGCCCGAGCTCCGTCGGCCGGGCGTACAGGACACGGCGGGGTGCCGGGGCCCAGGCCTCTGCGACGGCGGCACGGGGCGGGTCGTACTCGTCGAGCACCCGGCGCCAGGTGGCGAAGATCTCGTGCACCTCGTCGCGGTCGTACAGCGGGTCGGAGCCGTCGAGCGGCAGGTCCTGCTCGTTCGACGGCCGGTACGGGGTCGACAGGTCCTTCGCCAGCCCGTGCGCGACGTCCACGCGGAACCCGTCGACACCGCGGTCGGACCAGAAGCGCAGCGTGTCCTCGAAGTCGGCGCGGACCTCGGGGTTCGACCAGTCCAGGTCGGGCTGCTCGGGGGCGAACAGGTGCAGGTACCACTGCCCGTCGGGCACTCGGGTCCACGCGCTGCCACCGAAGTTCGACACCCAGTCGCTCGGCGGCAGTTCCCCGGAGGCGCCCGAGCCCTCACGGAACACGTACCGCGCACGCTCGGCCGACCCCGGCGCGGACGCCAACGCGGCCCGGAACCACTCGTGCTGGACCGAGGTGTGGTTCGGCACGATGTCGACGATGACCTTGAGGTCGTGCTCGTGGGCGGCCCTGACCAGGGCGTCCAGGTCGTCGAGGGACCCGAGCTTCGGGTCGACGGCGCGGTAGTCGGCGACGTCGTAACCACCGTCGGCGAGCGGCGACGGGAAGAACGGGGAGAGCCACAGGGCATCGACGCCCAGCGCTGCCAGGTACGGCACCCGGCTCGTGATGCCCGCGACGTCCCCGAGCCCGTCGCCGTCCGTGTCGGCGAAGCTGCGCGGGTAGACCTGGTAGACGACGGCATCGCGCCACCAGGTCGGGTCGGTGGTTCGTGGCGTGCTGGCCGGGGTCCGAAGCGTGGTCACGTCGCCACCGTACCCAGGGTGCTGGGAATAGCGCCCCCTACGATCGCATTGGTTGTCGCTGACACCTTTCCGTCCAGCAACAGCATCCCGCAACAGAAGGAGCTCCATGACGAACGTCCTCGTCCTCGTCGGCAGCCTGCGCGCCGACTCCATCAACCGCAAGCTCGCCGAGGCCGCCGCGCACCACGCGCCGGAGGGCATCGAGCTGCACACCTTCGACGGCATCGTCGACCTGCCGTTCTACAACGAGGACATCGACGGCGACACCCCGCCCGCCGCTGCCGTCGCCTTCCGCGACGCCGTCGCCACCGCGGACGCCGTCCTGCTGATCACCCCCGAGTACAACGGCACCATCCCCGCCGTCCTGAAGAACGCGCTCGACTGGGGTTCGCGTCCGTTCGGTGCCTCGCCGCTGTCCGGCAAGCCCCTCGCCGTGATCGGCTCGGCGTTCGGCCAGTACGGCGGCGTCTGGGCCCACGACGACGCCCGCAAGGCCGCCGGCATCGCCGGCGCGAAGGTCCTGGAGGACGTCAAGGTCGCCATCCCGCAGTCGGTCGTCCGCTTCGCGGAGACCCACCCGCGTGAGGACGCCGAGGTCACGACGCTCGTGCAGGGCGCGCTCACCGCGCTCGCCGAGGCCGCAGCCGGCACGGACGAGCAGGCAGCCGCGTAACGCGACGAACCATCGGACAGGAGGCCCGTGGCGACCCCGCCACGGGCCTCCTGTCCGTCCGGTGCGGACGCATCGGACGCATCGGACGCCGCAGAACCCGGGAGTTCACTAGACGGCCGAGATACGAGACGGGTTACCCTGAACGCCATGTCGACGCAGGAGATCACCGAGGCGTCCGGGTACTGGTTCCCGGACGACGACGCGACCCAACGCGGGGTCGCGGTGCTGAACGCCCTGCGCCGGTACCGATCCGCCGAGACGGCCATGCGCCGCCGGACCCGTGACTCGATGGGCATGGGCGAGACCGACCTGCTCGCCGTGCGCTTCCTGCTGCAGGCGCAGCGCTCCGGCACCGCCGTGAGCCCGAAGGACCTCGCCGCGTACCTCAAGATCTCGTCGGCCTCGACGACCATCCTCATCGACCGCCTGGTCAAGTCGAACCACGTCCGCCGCGACCCGCACCCCACCGACCGCCGGGCCCTCGTCATCACGCCGACGACCGAGACCGACGACGAGGTCCGCGCCACGCTCGGCGTGATGCACCGCCGGATGATGTCGATCGCCGAGGGGCTCCCCGCGTCCGAGGCGCGGATCGTCGCCGGGTTCCTGGAGCAGATGCGCGACGCAGTCGACCAGGTCGACCCCGCGCCGTCGCACTGAGCAGCCCTGCACCGGACGACCTCGGGGGACGCTGCCTCCGAGCGCACTGAGAGCGTGCACTGCGGCACCGCGTAGACCGGAACGGTCACACCGACGCGAAAGGAGCCACAACCATGCACGCTTCGGACAAGATGGCCAAGAACCTCCAGGCGGTCCTCGTGGACCTCATCGACCTGCACCTGCAGGGCAAGCAGGCCCACTGGAACATCCTGGGCACCAACTTCCGCGACCTCCACCTGCAGCTCGACGAGATCGTCGACGCAGCTCGTGAGTTCGCCGACGACACCGCCGAGCGCATGCGTGCGCTGTACCTCGTGCCGGACGGCCGCTCGGCGACCGTCTCCGCGGGCAGCCACCTCGACGCGTTCCCCTCGGGCGAGATCACCACGCACGACGCCATCGACCAGGTCACGCTCCGGCTGTACCAGGCGACCGGCACCATGCGCGATGTCCACGACGAGGTCGACGACGAGGACCCGACGACCGCGGACCTGCTCCACGGCTTCATCGAGCGCCTCGAGCAGCTCGCGTGGATGGTCTCCGCCGAGAACCGCGCGCCCAGCACCCCGCTGGCCTCCGCGACCACGCCTGCCGTCGCCGACGCGTCGGCACACGCGTAGGGGCCCGGGTGGACCTCGGTATCCAGGGCAAGACCGCACTCGTCTTCGGCGGCGACTCCGGCATCGGCTGGAACACGGCGCGCATCCTCCTGGCAGAGGGTGCGACCGTGGTCGTCACCGACATCGACCAGAGCCGTCTGGACACCAGTGCGGACCAGCTCGAGGCGCCGCTCGGCAAGCTGCACGCCTTCGCCGCCGACGTCCGGAGCGCCGAGAGCCTCGCCTCCCTGCACGACAAGGTGCGTGAAGCGGTCGGCGAGATCGACATCCTGGTGCAGTCCTCGGGCGTCACCGGCGCCCAGGGCATGTTCCACGAGATCGACGAGGCCGGCTGGGTGGAGACGATCGACATCGACCTGATGGGGCCGGTGCGGATCACCCGCGAGTTCATCGGCGACCTGCGCCAGGGCGGCTGGGGACGCATCGTCTACCTGGTGTCCGAGGACGCCTCGCAGCCGTACGACGACGAGCTGCCCTACTGCGCCGCCAAGGCCGGGGTGCTCTCGTTCGCCAAGGGCCTGTCGCGCTCCTACGCCTCCGAGGGGCTGCTGGTGAACACGGTCTCCCCCGCGTTCATCCACACGCCGATGACGGACGCGATGATGGACAAGCGGGCCAAGCAGCGCGGGACCTCGTTCGACGAGGCCATCGGCAGCTTCCTCGAAGAGGAGCGGCCGTACATGGAGCTCAAGCGCCGCGGCGAGCCGGAAGAGGTCGCGAACGTGGTGGCCTTCCTGTGCTCGGACCTGGCCAGCTTCGTGAACGGCGCCAACTACCGGGTCGACTCCGGCTCGGTCGCCACGATCTGATCGTGGCACCACAGCACCGCCAGGAGGCGTCATGACCGACTTCCGCTACCTCATCGTCGGCGGCGGGATGGTCGCCGACGCTGCTGCCCGTGGCATCCGCGAGCTCGACACCGACGGGTCGATCGGCATCCTCAGCGAGGACGTCGACCGGCCCTACGCCCGGCCCGCGCTCTCGAAGAAGCTCTGGACCGACCCGGACTTCAGCTGGGACGACAAGGTCGACCTGCACACCGAGGAGACCGGGGCGCAGTTCGTCCTGGGCACCGCGGTCACCGCGATCGACCGTGCCGCGAAGACCGTCACGACGGCCGACGGCGCGACGCACGGCTACGAGCGGCTCCTGCTCGCGACCGGCGGGAAGCCCCGGGGGCTGCCGGGGCTGTCCCCGTCGGCACGCGTGCTCGACTACCGCAGCGCGTCGGACTACCGCCGGCTGCGCGAACTCGCGGACGCCGGAGCGCACGTCGCCGTCGTGGGCGGCGGGTACATCGGCCAGGAGATCACGGCGGGGATCGTGCAGAACGGTGCACGCGTCATGCTGGTCGACCCGGACGAGGTCGTCGGCGGACGGATGTTCCCGGACGACCTGGCTCGGGCGTTCCAGCAGCGCTTCGTCGACCACGGCGTCGAGCTCCGCACCGGTCGTCGGGTGTCCGAGGGCACCGAGACGGCCGACGGCGTGCGACTGACGCTCGACGACGGGTCCGTGGTCGAGGCCGACGCGGTCGTCGCCGGACTCGGCATCGAACCCGCCACGCAGCTCGCCGCCGACGCCGGACTCACCGTCCGCGACGGCATCGTGGTGACCTCGACGCTGCTCACCGACGACGACTCGGTGTTCGCCGCCGGTGACGTCGCCGAGTACCCGGACCGGATCCTCGGCACCCGCCGGGTGGAGCACGTCGACAACGCCCAGCAGCAGGGTCGTCAGGCAGGCCGCAACCTCGCGGACGCCGACGAGACCTACGACCACACGCCGATGTTCTACTCCGACGTCTTCGACATGGGGTACGAGGCCGTCGGACAGGTCAGCTCGAAGCTCCGCACGGTCGAGGACTGGCAGGACCCCACCGTCACCGGCGTCGTCTACTACCTGGACGACGACGACACGGTCCGGGGCGTGCTGCTCTGGAACGTGTGGGACAAGACCGACGAGGCCCGCAAGGTCCTCGCCGAGGCGAACGCGCTGACGCCCGACATGCTGCCGGGCCGCATCACGCCCTGACCGCTCGCCCGTCGCGGTGGTCGCGACTGCCTGGAGGCCCGGTGCCCGTCCGTCGTACCGGCACCGGGCCTCCAGGCGGTCGCCCGCAGATCGCGACGCCCGCTGCTTCGACGGTGCTGGCTACTTCGACTCCGGCGCGACCTCGTCGACGACCGCCCGGCGATCCGCCGGGTCGACCGGCAGGTCGTCGCCGTCCGCCATCGCGACGGCGTGTGCGGACTTGGCCGCCTCGAGCGTCTCGTCGTCGTTCCGGGCCATCCCGAACAGCTCGATGAACCGCGACTTGACCAGCAACCAGGCGTCCCCCGGGCTGAGCCGCGCCAGGTCCGACGACGTCGAGTCGTCGCGCACCCGCTGCAGCGACGACACGCCCCGGTCGGGGATCCGGTGGTCGACGTGCGCCACCGCGAGCCGTGCGACCGCGTCGGCCTGTGCGTGCATGACCGAGTGTGCGCCGTCGACGACCTCGCGGAGGACCGCGTACGGGAACACCCGCGCCAGCCGACGGACCCAGTCCCGCGGCACCATCGCGTCGTGTTCACCGCGGACGATCAGGGTGCGGGCCTGCACGTGGGCGGCGCGCTCCTCGATCGGGAACGCGATCATCCGCGGCAGGACCTTCCGGAACCAGTGCCAGCCGCACAGTGCGTACGCCGTGATGCCGTGCCAGCGGACCGCGGCGGGCTCGTGCAGCGTCGACCGCAGGAACCGGAACGCCGACTGCCGCACCGTCCGTGCCGACGAGTCGACCACCGGGCTGATGAGCACGAGGTCGGAGATCCCCGGACGGCGGGCGGCGACCTCGGTGACGACCTGGGTGCCCATCGAGTGCCCGACCAGGACCGGGTCCTGGAGCCCGAGGTCGTCGATGACCCGCTCGACCGCGTCGGCGTAGCGCTCGATCGAGACCTTGCCGCGGAACCGCGGGACTCCGGCGAAGCCCGGCAGGTCGAGCGCGTGCACCGGCCCGTTCTCGTTGAGGTGCGGGGCGAGCCGCTCGTAGTAGGTCGAGGCGATGCCGAGCCCCGCGACGAGCAGGAAGGCCCGCTCGCCCGGCTCACCGATCGAGCTCACCCGGACGTAGGTGCCGTCGACCGCGACCCGGTCCACCTGCACCGTGACGTCAGCGTCCTCGGCCTGGGCGAGCTCGCCGGCCGGGTCCGGCCGCGGTGCCTGGCGTTCGTCGTCCACGTGGGTCTCCTCCGGTCGGGCGGTCGCCCAGGATACCCGGCCGCCGTCCGCGCGGGCGGCGACGACGTGCTCAGCCGCTGAAGGTGTTCGCGGGGAACCCGTGCACCGTCGTCGGCACCGCGAAGACCGCGCCGGACCGGGGCGCCTGCTCCAGGTCCTGCTCGGTGAGGTTCTCGCGGGCCGTCCCGACGAAGAGCGTCGACATGTCCGGGCCGCCGAACGCCACCGACGTCGGGTTGGCGACGGGGAGCTCCACCGTCTCCAGGTGCGAGCCGTCCGGCCCGTAGCGCTCGACGCGGGACCCGCCGTAGATCGCGCTCCAGAAGCAGCCCTGGTCGTCGCGGACCAGGCCGTCGTGCGCCTGACCGACGATGAACGGCTCGAGTTCGCCGAGCTCGCCGTCCGGGCCGTACGACCCCCGGAAGACGGTCGAGGCGCTGGTGTCGGTGACGTACATCGTGCTGCCGTCCTCCGACCACTCCATGCCGTTCGTCACGCCGAAGCCGCCGCGGAGCACCCGGGTCGTGCCGTCGGCCTCGATCGAGTAGAGCGCTGCGTCGGGCTCGCCGGTCGTCACGTTCATGCTGCCGACCAGGAACCGGCCGAACGGGTCGCACTTGCCCTCGTTGAACCGGTTGCCCGAGGTGCTGTGGGTGACGCGGGCGACCTCACGCTCCACGGCTCCCTGCTCGTCCGTCACCACGACGGTGTCGCCGAGGGCCGCGACGAACCCGCCGGAGGCCCGGGGCTGGAAGCTCGCCAACGGGGGCGGCAGCGGCACGCTCGAGCGCACGGTGCCGTCGGCCTCGGCGGTGTTGAGGGTGCCGAGGGTGATGTCGGCCCACCGGAGCAGCTGTGCGGACGGGTCCCAGACGATGCTCTCGGCGAGGACCGCTCGGGCGTCGGCGAAGACGGTCGCGGGGCCGGTCGTGACGTTGGTGCTCATCGACCCCGTCTACCGCGGGGGCGGTCCGTGCCCGTTCAGGCGTGCGTGCGGCGGGTAGCGCGGCGGCGCCGGCGGGTCAGAGGCGGGCGAACCGCGCGCGGAAGAAGCTGTAGACGCCGAAGGCCAGGAACCCGATGCCGATCGCGACGAGGACGAACACCCCACCGGGCATGCTCCGCACCGCGTCGAACGCGGCGTCGAGGCCGGTGGCCTGGTCGGGGTCGCTCTGCAGCCCCGCGACGGCGATGAGCACGCCCACGATGACCACGGCGACGCCCTTGCCGACGTACCCGACCACGCCGAGCACGGTGACCACGCGGTCGAGCTGGCCCGACGGTCGCGTGATCTGCTTGCGGAACGACCGGCGGCAGCCGATCACCACGAGGCCGATGCCGACCGCGACCGCGATCGCCCCGGCCAGGACCAGCACGAACACCCCGCCCGGTGTCGCCAGGGTCTTCGCCGCCGCACTCTGCGACGAGCTGCTCGAGCTCGACCCGGCACCGAGCGCGTACGAGGCCGCCGAGTAGGCGATCACGCCGTAGACCACGGCCTTCGCGACGTCCTTCAGCCGGGCGAGCCAGCCCCGCGTGGTGTCGGAACGGCCACCGACGATCGCCTCGACGACCAGACGCACGGTGAGTGCGGCCGTGCCGACGGCGATCAGCCAGAGCAGGAACACCCCGCCGGGGACCGCGGCGATCTGCTGCAGCGCACCGGACTGGTCCGTCTCGCCGCCGGAGGACGCGTTGCCGATCCCGAGCAGGATCGCCAGGTACCCGATCAGCAGGTGGACGATGCCGCTGCCGACGAACCCGGCGCGTGCCGTGACCTCGAACCAGCGGCTGTCGGCCGCCCGCCGGACCTGTCGTCCGGTTTCCTTCGCTGCGTGCTCCGCCGTGTCGCTCATCACGGCCCAGCGTGCCCGACGCGTGCCGTCCTGTCCGGGGCGCGCCGGGCCGTGCGGTCCGCCACGTGGCGGACGGGAGGCCCGTGGCGGTGCCGCCACGGGCCTCCCGTCCGCTGGTGGGCGCGTCTCAGTCGCCCTTCACGTTGACGACCTGCCGCAGGGTGTGCCGGATCGACACGAGGTCCTCGGCGTCCGCCATGACCTGGTCGATCGGCTTGTAGGCCGCCGGGATCTCGTCGAGGAAGGCGTCGGTGTCGCGGTACTCGATGCCGGTCATCGCCTCGCGCAGCTGCTCGTGGGTGAAGGTCCGCCGGGCAGCGCTCCGCGAGAACAGCCGACCCGCACCGTGCGGCGACGACTCGAGCGAGGGCTTGTTGCCGAGCCCCTCGACCACGTACGAGGCGGTGCCCATCGTTTTGCTGGGGTGTCAAGCTCGACCGCCCTTGACGCCAATAACGACGCGAGAGCCCAGTGCCGTACTACTACGGCACTGAAGAGACCCGCAAGCCAGCGCGTTGGCTCCTCAGAGCCTTAGTCTCGGTCGAGGAGCCGAACCATCTGAGCGAAGTCTGCATCAAGGGCAGTCGCGATCCGCCACCAAGATTCGAGCGATCCGCCACGGAGGCCTCGCAACATCCGCAGCACGGTCAGCCGGTGAAGCCCGGTTCGCTCCGCGAGCAGCTCGTAACTCACGTTCGCGTCGACGCGCACCTTGTCGAGTGCTGTGCGGAACGCGTGGAAGTTCGGCTCTCCCGTTACATCCACCCTGCGAATGTGCCGAAGATGATCCCCTAGCGCAGTATCCGAATGGATACTACTTTGGTGAGCATGACACCCGCGCCGCACTCCGGGCCCGGTCGCCCCTCGCGCGCACTCGCCCTCGCTGAGGTTTCGGCCTCCCTTGAAGCCCTCGGACTCGATCCCGTTCGCGCGCTGTCCGACATCGCCGAGCTTCTTCGGCTCTATGGCACCCCGTCCACGCTGTCGTCGATCCACCGGGAACTGATGCTCCAGTGGTTCGGCTCGTCCGACCTGCAAGGAAGTTTCAGCGGGTCCGGACCTCTTCGCCGGGAGGAGATAGTGGCAGTTGCTGTGAGGATGAGCGCCCTCGACACCGCGACCGCGTATTCGGTCGACGAGATCTCCGCTCTCCTTGGTGAGAGCGAGCAGGAGGTTCGTCGACTGGTCGATGATCGCAACATTTGGACATTTGGCCATAAGGCGATTTTGGTCCCCGCTTGGCAGTTCGAGATCGCGGAAGATAAAGCATCCCCGATCAGCCCTCACCTAGCGACCGTGGTTAGCGCAATACCAAGGAATGCACCGCCTGCTCTTGTGCGGGGCTTGATGACACTCGAGGACCCTCAGCTCAGTAGGAACAACAATACATCGACTTCACCGCGCGATTGGCTGCTGAAAGGTCACGGTCCAATGCCGGTGGTCGCTTTGCTTCTGCGGCACCTCGAGGGCAGCGACGATCGACTGTTGAGCTATCTCTGGGGAGCAGCATGATGTGGACGCTTATCAGCAACCGCGTGGCGGCGATCCTTCGGCGTAGGACGTCTTCCCCCGGGAGGGGGGCGGCGCAGTGAAGCAAGAAAACGGCGATACCGGCTGGATACGCATCCCGCTATCGTCGTTGCGCGATTGGAACCCACCACGTTCGACAGCGCTCTACGCCGAAGTTCGGGACGATCAAGCCCTCATCCCGGGACTAAGAATGGGCCTCGGCGCGCTCACCGTCCAACGGTGGGATTCTGCCCATGCCGCGCGCGGTTGGACGCTTTACGGAGCGGACCTCATCCTCGACATGGGGCACCCGTTCGGGTCCCTCTTCTACCGGAACGATGACGACGGCCGTGTGCTGCGCATCGGCGTCACGTGGCATCCGCCAGCTCAGCAGCTCGAGTTCCCGGCGCTGCATCCCTCGAAAGCGGAACGCACCTCTGACTGCAGTGACGAGGAAGTTGCCGTAGTGGTGCTGGATGCGCGGAGCCGTATCGGGGTTCTTGTTGCCGCCAACGCGCAGATCGGGTCCTTCGTCGCCACCGAAGAGTCCGAGGATGCGATCCTCGAAGCATCTGGTCTTGGCCTGGAACGACTGGCGGAAGACGACCCACGGCTGGCCCGCGATGCCTAAGCGTCGAGCGCCACGGTTCGTGCCGGCGCCCGTGCGGCTCGTGTCGTTGTCGGCGCAGATTGACGCGGTCTTGTCGCTGACGTCAGTCGGGAGAAGCTTCGCGGGTTCCACTGGGCCGACAGTCCTGCAGCGCCGCCTCGACATTCGCGTTGAGGGCGGCTCTGACGTGTGGGTGTTCTCCTCGCCCAGCGGAACAGTTCTTCGGGACGTCGAGGATCCGTTGGTCCGGGCCGCGTCAGAAGTAATCCGACTACTGAACGAACCTCCTGCGGTCAGCCGAACCGATGGCAAATCGGGGCGGAACGATGCATGAACGGCAGTGGGTGCAGGACATCCGACACCAGCAGACGATCCTGTCGTTGCCGTTCGGACTTGGGTGGACGATCGACATCACTCAGACGCTGACCGCACTGGCCGCGGCCGGCATGCCCGCAACGGTTGAGGCGTTTGACCGGCTCCGGTTCGAGGACGGCCGAACCGGGTTCCTGTCGACACCGGACCCGACGACCACCATCACTGACGGCGCACCGGACAGTCACGACGCAGATCTGATCATCTTGCCGGGCGGTTCAGAAGGTGGGGTGTTGTCGCTGGCGCGGCGGTATCCGGACCTTGTCGTGGTGAATGGGAAACGGCAACGCGTGTGGGCGGACGGACGGCAGGTGTCCGGGTCGTCGCTGCAGCGGGACGCGACGCCGGGTTGGCGGAACGTGTTCGCCATCGCCCGCACCATCACCGTCGACGGCGGTGGTACCAACGAGATCGCAGCGCGCTCCGGGCTGCCGGTCGAGCATGTTCGCGAAGCACTGCTGGCGCTCGGCGAGCACGTGTTCCACACGCGCCTTGGGTGGGAAGCCCGAGACCGGTCCGCTCTCGCGGACTGGGTCCTTGCGGCCTATCCAGGCCCCGGCGGGATCCGCACCTGCTGGAAACGTGCCGTGACGCTCGACGAGCAGGCGAATGAACTGATCGCGCTGGGTGGGGTGATGTCGGACCGGTGGGCGGCGCACCAGTCGTGGTCGGCGGTGCCGCCGAACCGGTTGACGGCGTTCTTCGCCACTCACCCCGACATGGGAGCCCTCGGCTACGAGCCCGCCGGCGTGGACGAGGCGACGGTGAAGGTCCTCGTCCCGCAGGACATGACGATCCTGTCGCCGCCGAACCTTGGCTGCTGCACGGATGAGTTCATCACCGCGTCGGTGATT
Organism: Curtobacterium sp. MCLR17_044; assembly: GCF_003234435.1. Classification (NCBI taxonomy): domain Bacteria; kingdom Bacillati; phylum Actinomycetota; class Actinomycetes; order Micrococcales; family Microbacteriaceae; genus Curtobacterium; species Curtobacterium sp. MCLR17_044. The sequence goes on from NZ_QKTC01000003.1 coordinate 159,681, forward strand.
TGGCAGGACGGGTACACGGACGCGCACACGGATGCGGTGAACGCGTTGCGGCGGCTGCTGCACTTCCGCGCCGACACTGCCTATGACCTCCGCTGGATGCACGTCCAATGACCAACCAAGCGAACAAGAGCCAAGACGTCGGGTTGCAGCTGGTGTCCCTCACGTTGGCGTTCGACAACGCCCGATTCTTCGGCGCCGCCATCTTCACCGACGCCAACGACCCCGACGGGCCGTGGGCGACAGTCCTGATAGACCACGCGAACGAGGCCCCCTGGTTCCGCCTCACCACCACCGACCCGTCCGGGAGCGACGCGTCGGAGGCGGCGATGGCGGAAGCGGGCCGCCTGATGCGGTTCATCCTCACTGAGCAGCCGGAACGCATCGGCCGAACCCGACCCACCCCACCGGCGAGCTGACACAGCCCGGTCCCGCTCGCTCGCTTACGACTTCTTGGAGGTACTGCTGATGATGCGTCTGGTTTCCCTGCACCTCTCAAACGACCGGATCCTGTGGGGTCATGTCCTCCTCGAGGACACCGAGAACCCGGAAGCGTCGATGGCGCGGATCATGATCGAACACAGCGACAAAGAGCCCGGCTACCAGCTCGTTGACCGAAACCAGCGGCGCCTCACCGACCTGACCGTCCCCGCAACCCGGGAAGCGAACCGCATCGTCCAAACCCTGCTCATCCCAGCCTACGTGGTCGCGAAGCGGGAGAAAGCGGTTCGGGAAGTCATCCACTCCGGCTACTTGGAAGGGTTCCCGGATGACATGCCCTGGCAGGCCCAGTTGTGGATGTACGCCCGGGGTGAGATCAGCCTCAACCAGCTCCAGGCCTACACCGACCAAGGCCGACAGATCCCACACGCACCCGGCGTCGCTCCTACTGATGGCGCTGACGTGCCCGAGCAATGGTGGCAGGCCACGCAGGCGCGCATCCGCCGGCACCTGCTGGATACAACCCTCACCGAAGCGGAAGCCGCCGCCGCCCTGGAGATCAGCGTCGATGAGGTCGGTGAACTGTTTGGGTCGAACCGGCTGACGAGCTTCGACCTCGACGGTGAAGAACGCATCCCCGACTGGCAGATCGTTCGACCGGCGTTGCCCGAGTTCGGCGACCCATCCAGCCTCCTGCCTGGCCTTGACGTGCTCTTCGCGGCAGCGCCGCAGCGGCTCCTGGACGCGGCAGCGATGACCGAGTTCATGACCACAGCCCGGCAGTTCCTCAGCGTCGACGACGTGCCCCTGACACCGTTGACCTGGATGCAGCAGGGCCGCCCGCTCGCCACCGTCATCGCCTTGTTCCGCGGACGGCGGTGGCGCTGGTGACCACCCGACCGGAGCTGTTCCTGCTCACTGTTGCGTTCGACATGGCCGGCACCCACGGACACATGTACTTCCGTGACCCACCGGACTCCGAGCTCCGGCAGGTCCTCGTCAGTAGCACCGACAGCGACGGCGGCTACCGCTGCGAACCAGCACACGGTGACAGCCGGGACGGGTGGGAGCCGTTTCTCACCGAAGCCGGGTGGATCATCGCCCTCATCCGGCCCGACACCCCGGAGGAGCGCCGCTGATGGGGCCCGCACTGCAGTGGGTCGCCGATGCCTACGCGGGACGGCCGCAGATCACGCTCCCGTATGGGCTTGGGGCGACCGCGGACCTCACCGACGCCCTGGCCGTCCTCAAACTCGCCGGCCTGCACGCGGTCGTCGAGTCGCACGACACGATCCGCCTCGCCGACGGACGCCGAGCACGCCTCCCGACATCGACCCGGAACCCGCGCGGCGAACCAGACACACCAGCAGAGCTGCTCCTGCTCGCCCCTCGCACGGTGATGCAAATGCAGATCGCACTCGCGGAACAGACCGACACGGTACTGCTCGTCGACGTCGACCGCCGCCGCGTGTGGATCGATGGGAAGCAGGTCCTTGGCGTCCACGACCGGTGGAAGGACGCCGCCCCGATCTACATCACGTTCGCCGTCGCACGGATGCTCGCCGTCTACGGCAGCACCTTCGAGGGCCTCGTCAGCGCCGGATTCACACCTGGGCAGGTTGACGACGCCCTCGCACGGCTCGGCAAACGCGTGCACCGCACCAGCATCGGCTGGGAATCCCGTGAAATCGGCGGGCTCGTCGACTGGAGCATCGCCTGCTACCCGGGACCGGGTGGGATTCGGTCTCGATGGCGATCCGACCTACCACTTCCGGAGCAGGCGGACCGGCTCATCAGCGCCGGCTGTCTGATCTCCGGGCGTGGGATCTCGAGTCGCCCCGGCTACCCGGCAATCACGGTCGGCAAGACGACGCCGTACCGGCTCGTCGCCTTCACCGCGAACGAAATCGACATGACGACCCTCGGATTCGAACCCGAAGACGTGGATTTCACCGGGACCGAGCTCATCCTCCCGGCCGACCCAACCATCTTCGCCACCGCGACCGTCGCCGGATACCGAGACCGCACCGACGACATCATCACCGCCAACACACTCCTCCGCGCCGACACCCGCACCGACGACGACACAAGAGCGCTGGAAGAAGTCCGGAGTCGGCTCTGGTTCCTCGCCGACACCGGCTACGACCTCCGGTGGAACCTGCCGAGCTGAGCCGCCGACGGGTTCGACCAGAACGACTGGCTGTGTGTGGAAGCAGCGAGGGCAGTACGAGATCGCTCCCACCCCAGTGGTCGCGCGGCGGAGAACCCAGCAGCGCCCAGCGGCGCGTGGCGCAACGTCTACGAATTCGACCGTCTGGAGTTCCACCCTACTTCGGCACCGCAGGGCGCTGCCTCACTCAACTGCTAGGCAACCTGCATCTTGACCGGCAAGCCTCGCCCCGAACTAAGAGGGAAGGGGGTTCTCGGGTACCGGCCACGGGGTCGAACCCGCGGCATCTTTCGGGTCGCGGCCGTCCAGCACCTCGCGGACGTACCGAGCCCGGCGCTCACGGACCGCGTTGGAGAACGCCCACACCACGACGACTGCCAGCAGAAGAGCGAAGCCGCACAAGAAAGCCGCGAGCTGAAGAGACGAGAAGTTGCCGACGACGCCGAACCCGCCGATTGCATACGATCGTAAGAAGCCCTTCGGGTTCGCCGTCGCGAAAAGAATCGCCAGGACGACATAGGCGACCGTCACGCCCGCCGACGCGCTACCGAGGAAACGAAGCCGAGGATCGAGCTCGACAACACTCAGAGCAGCGAGCCGGGTCGCGTCAACCGCCGCAGCGTGCTCGACGGCCCGGCGCTGCGATGACTTCTCTGGCAGAAGGTCAGCGGGGGCCAACGACTTCTCGGCGCGTCGCCGCAGCCGGTTGCGCTGTGACAGCTCCACCGCCCCCGTGAGCACACCCGCAATCCCGGACCCGCCTACTACTGCGGTGATCGCCACCCCGATAAACGCCCACACCTCGCCAGACATGAGGCGAGCTTTGAGTGTCCGTTGAGTAGCTCCTTGCGGCCATACCCCCTCACCGAAACACCGAGCGCTCACGCTCGTCGGTCATTCGCTGCGGTCAGGGACGGAGGCGACCCCTTTCGCTGACGTCGCAGGGGCGCCAAGCGCGGCTGCGGCCGACGCCACGATCCGCGTCGCGCACCCACGATCAGTCGCATCGCGTCCCCTACCCGCCAGGCGAACGCTCCTTGGGACCGTACGCCTGCGGCCGGTGGTGAATACGAGTGCTGTGGTCCTCGCGTCCGAGCCCGGCACGCTTGCGATCCTCGACGCCCCCGCCCGAAGACGATGTTACTCAGCGCCTCAGGCTCGGCTCAATCGCCTGGACGAATTCGGGTCTCTGTGAGCCTGTCGATGACTTGGCTTGGCAGACAGCCGTTGTCCGTAAGCGTCGCGCGGACATGCTTCCTCTGGTCTGCCTCTGAAAGCTTCCCTGTTGCGGTAGAGAGAAGGTCCGCCCAGACGGCAGCGACATCGGCTGCGATCGCTTTTACGATAGCGGGCGAACTCAGGTAGACGTTTCGACTAGCAATCGGAGCGTGTTGAGGGTCGACCGTGAGCCTGTCGGAGAGAAGGACAATTGGACTGTTCGCGGGCGGGCTATCCATATTACGGTCAGCCGCGAGTTGATCCATCTGCGTGTTCGCCTGACGAATGTCCTTGACGGGTAGCAGTCCGTCGTCATGTTGTTCCGACTTCGCCTCGATGGTCAGCCAGATTGCGGTCCCCCATTCCCACGAGGAGTCCGCACGTGCCTGGCCTTGCGGCTTTGCGGCCGCGGCTCCGAGGAACGACCCGAGCGCGGTGAGACCCCGCTCGTAGCGTTTTGCTTCGATCTGTTCGAGCGCTGCCTGCATCTCCGCGAGATCACCCTTGAGCGTGCCTGACTTAATCTTGCCCCGAAGACGGGTCACAATCTCGTTTACCGCGACCACATCCATGGGTGCCAGATCAACCTCGGTGGCGCCGGGTAGAGGCATCATTTCGCGCAACCAAGTCCCGCGATTTGCAGCCATACCCGCCCCCCTGACCAGCTCTCGGGCCCTTCCACGTTGCGTTTCATCCCTCGCGCCCAAGTGCATCCAGACGCCAGCGATGTACAGCAGCAGCCCCCGATATCCGCGCGTGGCTTCTGCGCCGACCTCCGAGACTGCCTCCTGTAGTTTGTCGCTGGCCGCAACCCAATCGCCCGCGTACGCGAGTTGCCAGGCGGCTACCTCCAGCGGTGCAGCTTTACCCAAAGGTTCGGCGGCCGCCGGCTCAAGCTTGTTTGCATCGTCGAGGAACTCGGCAACCTTCTCTTCGCCACCTGAGCGCCAGTCCTCGTCGTGCTCTAGGAACGTTTCGACGTTCTGGACGATGGTGTCCGCGCTGAAGCCGCGGCTGTTCTCCCAACCGAATAGGACCTCCGCCTGCAATTCCGGCTCAAGAGCCGCGATATTCTCCGGTCTTGCGAAGTACTTCGTGAGATCAGTACCCCTGACGATGACCACTGCAAAATCATTTGGACCCCGGGTGCTGCGACCCGCACCCTGCACGATTCGCGTGCGAATTCGCTCTGAGAGCGCAGCGTTCGCCTCCGCGCGCTCGCTCAGGAACTTTTCCTGCAATCCCACAGCGTCAGGCTTACCGTCGAGCACCACGATCCGGCACACGCTGTCGGGGAGGTCCATGCCGTCATACCGGTTTGCGAGCCCGAGCACACCGGTCTGTGCTTTAGCGAACGCCTGGAGCCCTTGCGACTCCAGCTCGTCCCGTCCCAGAACTGAAACGCCCGCACCGGCGAGAAGAGCGGCAGCGTCCTTCGCACCTTCGACGGTGTCTTGGCTGAGCACCAGCGCCTTCCCGGTCAGCGCCACGATCTGCTTCGTCAAGGCAAGGCTGTCACCTCCCGCAACCAGGTCGGGGAACACGAACAAACGGCGCCCCGACCGGGGCGCAGTCTTCGACTTCAGTGGCATGCGCACGATTGACGTGCGTCCAAACGCGCGCTCTAGCTCCCCACCAGAACCAAGAGTCGCGGAAAGGTAGATGCGCTGCTTCGCCTGCGCAAAGACCTTGTTGTCAGAGGTTGAGGGAATCATCGGTCGAATCTGAATTCCGCTATACGAGAGGTACACCAGACTCGAGTCAAAGCCTGCCCGGATCATTGCGTGGTCGTATCGGTGGGGCCTTCCGAGCTTCGCCAACGTTGCGTCTAGTGCGGTCAACGCATCCCGGTCGACGGCGGGCACAATCAGCCGCACCGCATGGTGCGAGCCGGGGTCCGGGGCACCTGTCAGTCGCTGATACTGCAAGCCGGACAGGAACGGTTTGAGTGCTGTCAGGACCGAAAGATACGCTGCCTCATCCCGAGTTCTCCGGATATCCACACCGTGCTTATGCCCCACAAACTGTTCACCTGCGTGCGCGTCATCAAAGATGATGAGTCGGGGAACCGGCACGTACGGGCGTGTGTTGAACACGGAGCTATAGGTGGTTAGACCGATCTTCTCCCCCGTTTCGACCGCCATCTCCTCGGCCGGATCCCAGTCATCGTGCTTTCCAACGAGTAGCGCAACAGGGACACCTTCCCGCTTCGCCATTTTCGCGACCTGCTTCGCCAGCTGCGTCGTGGGTGTCGCGTACAGTACCGGGCCCTCACCCTTCCGCCGTACCCACTCCCCAATCAGTAGACCTGGCAGTGTCTTCCCGGTCCCCGTCGGCAGCTCGAGCGCGAGGTCCGCGGTCTCCGTGTGCTTGTCGGCGTACGCCCGAATCACGTCACCCTGGTGCACCCACAACCCCTGTACCGCGTTGCCTGTTCGCGGTAGCGTCGGGCTCAGGTACATCTCCTCAGGAGTGTCAAATTGCTGGACTGCCTTCTTGGTCTTGCCTACAAACGCCACTGTGGCTCCCCTTCTCGCGCTCAGCATGCACTCGTCCAAAGCGCGTGGGCATTGCTCAGCTTCCGCCAGCCTAGTTTGTCCGCAGCGGGCCCAATCCGAGACCGCCTCTGCGGCGGGCACTCCAAGCACGGAGCCCTGCCCTCATGGCCATGCGCCCGCGTTTCGTAGCGCTGGCCATGAGGTCGTCTTCGGCTCTCGTCGCCCGAGCAGTATCGGATCGCTGGAGCAGGCTGACGCCGCGGAGCTGCCCGGACTGCACATCCTCTCTCCCTGGCACGAGGTAGCCGTACTATGCGCAGACCTCGCTATCTATTCGCTCCCGGGCACGATGCGCGCGAGTGCTCCCCTCCCTGAAAGCAGACCTCACTGACGCCGTGGTTCGACGTCAGCAACGCGTTCGACGCCGACGGGCTACTAGCCTTCCCGAACTCAAGCGTCGGCAAACGACTTCACACGCTGATCCCCCAGATACCGATCTGGGTGACCGCGAAGGACAGCCGGATGCCGTCGGTGATCGCCACCTCGAATCTGATGGAACCGGCGCCAAGTGCCCGCGCAACAACCCTCATCGCCCACATAGCGAGAGAGGCCGTACGGCCTTCAACTCACGTGAGGGCCAAACCGCCAGGTCGCGGCGTCGGATGGAGTACCTACCCTTCGCAAGAGCGGAGGCTTTTCAAGCTTCGATTACAGCTTCGTTGCCTCCGCCACGGTTACTCGCATTTTTTACATATTCGACCGGGAATAGTCCGGTGGAGGTGTCTTCACTGAACGCTTGTTCATTCTTCGAGCGCAAGGGAGAGAATCGGGATCCAAACGTCCTGAGTACCGGAATCTGTTGGATCAGCTCCCTACGCGTCCAGCGATACACGTCAACGATGTCCGTGCTTTCGTTCGTCTCGTTCGAGAGACAGCCAACTACGAATTTTGTGAAATGACTCAGGTATTCGTCGTCGTAATAGGAATCTTGCTCCCGATCCGACGAAGCAAGTATTGTTACCCCTTGGCGTAAGTTTGTGAACATGAGCGAGCTACTCACCATGTCGAAGGACATATCCGCAGCCGCACCAGAATGACAGCAGTCCAGGATAACCGTGACCTCGCATCGCGCTTGATTGAAGCGATGCAATAGGGTGCTGAAGTAGACCCCAGAATCGCGCTCGGATGACTTTTCGGGCGTGGCTAACTGAAGCCCAAAGTCCCCAGAAACGCCGTGCCCGCTAAAATAAAATAGAAAGTGCTTGGAACCCTGCATTTTTTGATGAACGAGCGCCAGTAAATCACTTGCAGTCCACCCCGAGTCTCGGCCCACGATCTTCCGCGTGATCTCGAAATGAGGCTCTTGGCTGTGATGTCTTCCCAGGACTTTTTCGAGCGCAAGCACATCCTGCGCTGCACTCGGAATGTCGCCCAATTCTGGATCGCAGTACGACTCGACACCGATGAGCACAGCGTGAAAGCCCTCAGTCAACGATCACTCCCGCCTCGCCCTTGCTTGTAGGCCCAAGCAGCCGACTCGCCTAGTTCCATCAGCACACGTGTGTGCTTGAACTCCACTTTGAAGTCGTCATTTCCCGCCCGCCGAGGTTCGGCCGCGCGCTGCCTCAATGCTCGACATGCCGCACGTGCGAATGGCGCAACGCGCGCTTTCAGCTCAGCATAGTTTCGGACGGCAAGGTCGGGATTGTCTAGGATTTCCTCAGAAACGTTGCTGGTCCGCATGGCTTCGGCGGTCATCCAGACAAGCGTTAGTGCCGTGAGCGACCATGCCTTCAAATAGAGGCCTGGAACCTCATCCTTTACGGACTCGACTACTTGGCGCAATCCATGAGCGAGGACAACTCGCGCACCGTTGAGCCTGTCGGAGAAAACTTCCTGGTACTGAGGTGCCTCAAAGAGCACCTGCTTCTTTACCGCGAGCGCTGGCTTCCGCGAATAGATCGAGCAAAGCAACTGGGCAACATCATCATTTCGAATGACTTTGTCGCCAGCAGGCGCATCCTGATCAGGGCGCACTAAGTAAAGGAAGCCCAACTCGGCGACCTCCGCCCTCAGGCGCTCCTGCACGGGATCCAGCGCGCGAAGGTTCCTCGACGTGACTGGATTCTGCGTATTACTTCGAATGGCGATGTTGCGAGCAAGCGTTGAATCCGGACTCGCCTCAACCAGCTTCAAAAGCAGTTGGACTTTCGGGTCGACCCTGCCACCGTTCGCGTTGATTGCTACGACCGATTGCGCACCATTTACGACCGAAAGCCCTCGCGTGTCAGCCCCCTGCGGCGTCAGCTCAAAGTGCTCGCAGACCGCGGTGATGCCGTTGTGGTAGGCAATGAATTCATCGGGCGACTCATCGCGACTAAGAGCACCATCAAGAGAGCGTCGGACGCGATTCATTCCAAGAGCATGCCTGACATTGAGGTCGAATAGCGATCTATCCTCAATTCCGGGCCACTCCGCTATGTCGACGGCCCGAATTGGGACTACGATGCCGTCCGATTGCCCAATCTGCAGCTTGAGTATCTGGTCGGTGTCGAACTTCAAGGCTATCTTCCGATCGCGCACCATTGCGCTTGAGTCGGCTGCGGCAATCCCACTGAGAAACGACAGATCATACAGTTCAACCGTGGCACCCAGGGGTGTAAACTTGTTCCGCAACCGAGTTCGCGCCGCGGGCGCCAGCGACTGTGGACATACAGCGACGATGGTTCGCGATATCTCAATGGCCCCAGTTGATAGAGCCGCTTCAAAGACGGACCGCAATCGGGAGCTTCGTCTAGCCAATCGCGTCTCAGAAAACTGTTCATCGGACAGCAATCTGCCGACCGAATTCACTTTACCCGCGAGACTGCTTGGGTCTTCTGCATAGACGATATAGATGGGCGTAACGAGGTCGCGTCCTTCTAGAACGATCACACCATCGACGGCCGTCTCCGGTTCGTCTCCTAACGACACGGGTTCGCTGAAGACGTTCGCGTAGCTATCCTCGGCACCCAAGCCGTACTGATTGCGAATAAACCACAATAGTAGGCGGTCCTTGAATGCTTCCACTCCCTCTGACTCAACCGCTTCAAGCGCGTCACTCAAAGGGCCTGGTGGTACTGATATCCGGGGTGCAATCATTGATCTGAATCCGCAATCTGTTGCCAGGGGGCCTCGGCCGCCGTCGTCGTAGGACAAGTATGCAGGGCTGAGGACGCAACCTCAACGAGGGTCGCCTTGGTGTCCCACGGTCTGCTTCCCATCGGGGTTCTGCGTGATGTTTCGCGGTCGCTGAGCAGCACGTGAGCGGGCGCGTTTGGTGATTGGCGCACCGGTAGATATTGAACCTCAAACGTCTTCAGCCGGAGGTTGACTGCGATCTGCGCAGCGACCAGCGCGGTGAAAGCAATCGACGTCTGAGCAATCAGGGCTGAACCCGAGGGCGACGCGCCGTCGGCCGGGAGGTCCTCGCGGCAGCCGACAAAACTAGCGGGGCGCCTCTAGCCGCTCACGTGCGTTGTCGTGCCGGTCAACGGGGGTGGCGTCGATGACTTTGCGAACCATGAGTTCCAGGAATCGGGCGGGTTGCAGCGTGCCGGGCACCGCATCATGCCGGATCTGCACATCTGGGAGCGCGGCCAAAGCATCGTCGACAGCTGTGGACGGGACGTGTTCGTCGGCCTCTTCCGGAGTGTTGTCGTCGAGTCCTGCTGCGATGAGCGGGTTGTCCGCGTCACCATCGTCCGAAGCGTCCTCTCCCGAATCGAGAGAGCCGGTGTCAGCGGTGCCGTACTCGATCATGATGAGCGCCACCGCGTGGTAGGCGTCGTCTTCTCGACCCAGCTTCTGTAGGAGGTCAATCAGCCAGCGAGCCTTCTTGGGCTCCTCGGTCAGGACCGTGGATCGGAGCCCGTAGACAAAGCCGAGGGCTGCAAGAGGATGGCGGAGACGAAGGTTCTTCGCGTCGCCGTAGCTCTCCTCGACACGGTTCGCGGCGTTTTTCCCGAAGCTGGAATCCATGCGCTTGGTGCTGATGAGTAGTTCAGGGCCGGTGTCCCAGTCGGACATGACGACGTCGACTTGCTTCAGGTAGTTCTTCCCGAGGATGTTCGCGGAGGCCGAGACCACGCCCTTCATCGGGGTTGTGCTTCCGAGTCGCTTGACGAGTTGGTCGCGCTCCTTGCCCTTCAATGCGCGGAGCAGGTTCGCGATCGCGGCCGGCAGAATCCGAGGATGTTCTGCTCGTGGCCATGTTGCGTCGGGGGCGAAGCCAGCACGACGAAGCTCGTAGGAGACCCACACGTCGAGGGCCAGCGCCGGCACCCCCGTGGTGGTGGGTGCGTGGAGGTACAGAGGCACTCCGAGGAGGCGTTGCAGAACGGGGAAGTCGGGCTCGTACCGAACGGTGCCGTCCTCGTTGCGGACCCATGGGTTTGTGTGGATGCCGCCGGGGGCGGCGTCGGCGCAGATCCGGTCGAAGATCGCCCATGCTTTGGACCGGATCGAAGGTTCAGCGGCCACTGTCAGCTCGCGCTACTCGTCGGGACGTCATCGCGGCGTGCGCTGCACGAACGTGCTGCAATTCCTTCAACTGCACTGCGTTACCGTCGATGAGGAGTGCTTGGTCCACCAGATGCACAGCTGCAAGAAGGTCGCCGCGGCGCAACAGCCGGACCACCTGAGCCTTCACCGCACGTAGGGCATCCGTACGAGCGCTGATGAGAGCCGGTGAGGGCATTGCCCACACATCCGCTTCCCGCGGTTCGATCTTCAAGATGCCCCCGCCGTAGGCGCGGCCTACCATTTCCGCATTCAGCAATGTCACGGAATTCAGAGATGCCAACGGCAGCAGCTCTCGGCCGACGTCGCGATATTTCTCTGTGAGATAGACGCCGTGAACAGAGTTGAGGTGCAGGGCGCCGGCTTCGTTGGTGGTCAGCCGGGGAGTGTCCGCGTTCATGCAAGTGAGGAGCAGGTCGGCAGGGGGAAGTAGCGGTACTTGATACCACGTGCGTCGTACGCGGCACTTGTACGCCTGATCAACGCCTGCCGTGTGGCCCGCCTGCACGTATGCCTGTGCCGCGGGCGTGAGGCGTGCCCCCGGCCGGAACAACCACGTCGCTTTGCCGGCGGCGCCGAGGTTGGTGAGGTTGTGCCGGGTCAGCGACAGCCCTCGGAGATGTGCGCTTCCCGGCGGAGAGAGACGTAGGAGGTCAGCTCGACCGAGGCCAAGCTCCCGTGCGCGGGCAGGTGAGAGGGCGAAGTAGCCGTTGTTGCCCGTCACCATGCCGAGCGTGGTGTCGCCCCAGTGCTCGAGGTCCGTGAACGCTCCGGAGTCCCGTAGCTGTCGCAAGGGGCGGAGTGCTTCCGCACCGACCAAGAGGCCAGTCCACTTGTCGGCTGGGCGCTTCGGAGACCACTTCAGGGCGTCTCCGAGCGTGGTGAGCGCTTTAGCGTCTCGCGCTTCCCGAATCGTCGCATGATCGGTGGGTCCCTGATCGAAGCCGTCTGCAAGCAGGAGCACGACGTCAGCTTCCGCTTCGGGGAAGACACGCTCGGTGAAGAGCACCAGTTCGACACTTGCGAACCGGTCGAAGAGGAACTGTCGGACCGGCGCGGCGTAGTTCACGCTGAGTAGCTCAGCGGGAAGCACCAATCCCATACGGCCGCCGGGCCGGAGGAAGAGTGCGGACTGTATCGTGAACGCGGCCCAGCTCGACGCTAGTCCGGTCAGGGCGACGCCCGCGCTGAGCGCAGCGGCCCGCGACCGGGTACGGGACTCGCCGGTGAAGTCCTGATACCGGATGTAGGGCGGGTTACCGATCACCGCGTCGTAGGTCGGACTGGGGTCGACAAGGAAGAAGTCGCTGTTGACCACCGTCGGCAAGCCACCGGCCTCCAGGACGCGTTCGGCAGCGACACGGGCACTGTGCTCATGGATCTCGACACCAGTCACGCCCGGCTGCTCAGCCCCCAGCCCCCTGAGCCGCTGCACCGCCTCCACGAGGAACGCGGCATCCCCGGCCGAGGGTTCCAAGACTGCGTCCTGGGGGCTCCGAACAGCCCAGTCGGTGATGAACCGGGTGAGCGGCTCCGGGGTGAAGAACGCACCTCGGGCCTTCCGCAGCTCTGACGTGTCAGCAGGCTGGGTCTGTTCGGCGGTGCTCATGCTCCCATTGTTGTCCAAGCGGACGACACCTGCTCCCGACGCTCCGTCGGTTCGGACGGTGACTTGTCACAGCGACGTCCTAGCCATGAAGGGGCGCCCTGACGCTCCTGGAAACGGCGGGTCCCAGGCCCATAGTCCGTACTAGGTTTCGGCGGCGGCACCTCGACCGGTACGCCGCTCACCTCGCAGCGAGCGACCCTTGGGCCGAAACTGCCAACTACCGCGGTAGGTGAGCCGACGCGGTGCGCGCTTCGTGGAACCCAGGAACCGCCGGCTACGGCGCCGCAGAACCTCGGCGCCTACCGGCCAGTCCGACAAGTAGTCATCCATGCTGCTCGCCATTTCACGAGCCCTCCGCCACTCCGGCCCAGTCCCCGGCTTGAACGTGATTACGCGCCCAGGAGAGCTCGGATGTTGTCGGCGACTTGCAGATCTGGGCCGTCTCCTACCGTCTTCCAGTGGTCGTCCGCCTCGTTCACCGTCAGGCCAACTTCGGCCGCTGCCTTCGGCTTCGCCTGGCTAGCCGCTCACGCGAGCGCGGGGCCGAGCTCACCAAGCTTGTCTCTCATCCGACCGTAGTTTGAGTAGCTGAGTAACGTTCCCTCACCTTGCCGCTTCGGGGCTCACCTGTCGACGCAGCACATGGCGCGGCGTAAGACCGCTAGAGCGGGCCCCGCTGCACAACGATGATCGCGTCGACCTCCGCACAGATGTCGGCTAAACGGCTAGTGCCAGGTCGCGAGCCGCACGGCTCGCGGTCGTACTCCCTCGCTAGCTCGCGAAGGCGCTCTGCGAACTCATCGACCGCGAGCAACTGCAGGGCCGCTTGGGCCGTGTCTCACGGCGCGTCGTCTAAGTGCCCTCCTCCGCAGCGTACCGAGCACCCGTAATGCTGGCTATTCGCCTTCTGCCTTCTCAAGTAACTCCACTAACTTCGCGGTATCGCTCAGCATCCTCGTCCCATAGAGGGCGCCCAGCTTCTTACCAGATTTGTCAATGTGATGCACCCACTGTTTCTCAGTAACCACTACATCACAGTGAACGACGGCCACCGGCAGGGCCGCAATGTCATTGAAGTCATTTCGTTCCCACCGCTGTTCGTTTTGTCGGAGCTTCGCGGCACGCATGACATTTGTCACATGGCGAGTGGGTAGGTCATTCATAAAATCGACCAAAGTATCTGTTCCAACGAGATACCCAATGAACTTGTCCCATGAGTGACCGATCCGCTGAAGCGCCTCAGCGACCGACTGTTGGATGTCGCCTAGATCAGAAGCGCAGACAGCTTTCTCGATCAGCTCTCCTTGCAACCCGCGCATCCGTATCTCGTTCCCGATATTCTCTTCGTGAGCAACGAGTCGATCTTCGATGGCCGCCATCTCGACATCGATACCCATCGAGCGTGCTGTTTCGGGCCCAGAACGCAGAAGCTCTCGTTCCCCTAGGCGCTTGAAAATCACCTCCAGAGCCTGGAGGTCGCTCTCGCTCAGCAAATTAGGACCGCCCGGAATGCGTTGGCGGTCAAGCTCCGGCGTAGTCAGGGAGGGCACGATGTGGTTGATTCCTATGCCGAATACCGTCGGCTTTGGTACGCCTCCCGGTCTACCGAATAGACGCGTCAGCGCCGCGTCTACCTCAGCTGGGAGGAGGGTCTGCGGGAGGGCGACAGTGTGCTGTCGCGATAGATCGAACATCAGGTCGGCGAGATCCGTTCGCCGCCGGGCGTTCGACGTCTTCCCTGTTTCGATGTATCTGTAGAAGTCAAGTGGGAACGAAGCGATTCCGGACTCGACCGCGCTCCGCGCCGCTGCGAGCGCCTGGGTGTATCGGGCCCCACCCGAGTGCCCAGTTGCAGCTTTGGCGAGGTCAATCCACTTGTTCTGGTCAAGGTAGATCCGAATCATCCGGGTTCCCCGCTCCGTCCGTTGGCCGGCGGCACATCACTGCTGGTGCTCTCGATCGGCTACTCAAAGACTATCCGTGTCCGTTGTTAGACATGGGCTGGCTACTGTGGGAGGGTGGGTGCAAAATCTAGAATTGGAGCATCATGGCGCAGAGGATCACGACCACGCTTGTCGACGACCTCACCGGCGACACCATCGAGGACGGTTTGGGGAAGACGGTGCAGTTCAGCTTCGACGGCGGAGCTTACGAAATCGACTTGACGGATGCGAATGCGAAGAAGCTACGCGAGGCGTTCTCCGACTACGTCGCTGCGGCGCGGAAGATTGGCGGCCGGGCGACTCGCTCGCGTAACCTCTCGGCTGGCCGCACGGACGCTGACGAGCTCGCGAAGATCCGTGAATGGGCGGGGTCAAACGGCCATAAGGTCGCAATGCGCGGACGGATTAGCCAGGCTGTGCGCGACGCTTATGCCGCGGCGAACTGAACGATCCGGTGACCGACCTCCCGGAGAAGCGGCGCACGACGCAGCACATCGGTGCGGCGGGCGAACTGCTGGTGCAGTACCAGCTTCTCAAACTCGGCATCGACAGCGCTCGCCTGACAACTGACGCCGGGATCGACCTGGTCGTCTATGCGCCGGCGACGGGTGCGGCAACGACGATGCAGGTGAAAACCGTAGAGCGCAGCGCTCCCGCCGGCGGCCGCGGGCGGCTGGCGATCGGCTGGAACTTCCCGCACGGCACCCCGGCACAGGCACTCGCGTTCACCTCGTTAGAGGCTGACCGGGTTTGGCTGTTCACAACTGCGGAGGCTCGGCAGATTGCGCAGCAACACACCGCTGGCGGACTGCGCCGACTCTACTGGTACACCGACCAGACCACGCCTCAGCACGACGGTGTGCCGCTGCTGCAGTCCGACATGGGGCAGTACCTACTCAGCCGACGGGCTCCCCAGTGGTTCCCGAGGTAGGGGCTGGGTCACCGAGCAACACGGAGACAGCGTCTCGTGACCGGGGCAACTAACCTGCATGCCCCCTTGCCCGCGAGGCTCGAGTGGAACGCCTGGGGGCAACCCTCAAGTGCGCGAGCCCGGAGCAGGGGTCGGACCTCCGAGAGTCCCGCCCACTGATAAGCATTGACGACCAATTGTTGACCAGACGTTGAGGTCGGCAGCCGGATTGCCTGCCGCGTCGTTGAAACAGTCCCGCCCAGGGATCGGCTCGACACTGTCCTCGCGGACTATATGGTCGTGCCGCGGCTGTTCCTGTTCGCAGGCGTCGCGACCAAAGCTCGTTTAGCCGGCCCGATGCAACTCAAATGCCGGGGAGGTCAAGGTTCGCCTGAGCACGCATCTGAGTCTGGAGTTGCGCGAGCTGTCCGATAGCAACGAGCAGCGGATCGTCATCGGCGGCGTTGACTACGCCGAGCGGCCAGTCCTCCCGCTTCAAGTGGAAGCACAACGCGAGGTCGAGCTGTGCGAGTGTGGCGTGCGCGTGATGCAGAACTTCTCGCATCGTCATCGGTAGCCACCACTCCAAAGAGCTCGGGACGGGCACCTTCGGCAGGCTCACCGGGTTCACAGCGTCCGCTCGCGGGTGGAGGCCCTCGCTGTGAGCGGCGTATTCGCGCAGGAGTTCGGGCCTCCCGCCGGTAGGGAGAACGAGGAGGTCTGACTCGTGCTTCTCGATGAGCCTCTTGAACCCGAACTCGCGCGCACGATCTTTCCCGAGCAGCCACTTGGGGATCCGCTGCGGCTCGTGCAGGAAGTCTTGCGCGAGCGCGGCTATCTCCATCTGGTCCCGGCAAGTATCCATGACGACCGACTCACGTCGAGTGAGTACGCCATCGAAACTGATTTTGAGGTTCGATGCCGTCCGTCGGACGAGCTCACCCAAAGGCTCGAAGTCGGAGTGCCCGACGAAGTCGACCGCGGCAGTCGCTAACTCCAAGGCCCGGTTTGCTCCGGCAAAGGCCTGCGGGAATCGAGTGGCGAGTGTGAGGAGCGTGTGCTGTCGTCGTCGATCTTCATCGAGCAACGCCGCCGTCAGACTCGGCGCCCATCCGGAGAGCAGGCTCGCGACCCCGTACAACCCGCCCTCGAACGGCTCAGCGGTCTGATCCCCCGAGCCCGACTCGGGTGCATCGTCCATTTGGAAAGAGTATCCGCCTAGGGGATGGCGGGCTCGTCGATTACTCCCGATCGCCGATTCGCTATCGGGATGCCGTCTAGGCAGGTGGTCGAGGGCCCCAGTCCGCGAAGGAGAGGATCGGGAGCGCGCTTGCATCAGTCAGCACCGATCCTGGCGTGACGGCGTCCCCCTCCTGCAGCCCGACCTGGACTGGCACCTCCTTCCGGCACCGGACAACGGTCATGTTCCTCCGGTAGTGCGTTCAGCGCTTCGGCGGTGTTTCCACCGGTCACACGAAAACCTCACCAAGTCGGATCGGGAACTCTTAGAGTTCCGCTGCCGGGACGAGCTCGTGCATGAGTGCGGAGCTGACGAGGTCCCGGTTTGACCAGAAGTGCGACCGCTATCCCGTCCGTGCCCGGTCTTTCGACCCCACAACCGGAGGTAGGCGGGGGCAATGGACTCGACGGCGGCCGAGATGTCACGCAGCCACGCCTTAGTGCAGCCCGTCGAGCGCGGAACGCGCGACCATCAGTTCTCTGGCCAGGAGTCGGTTGGCCTCGCTGGTGGCCTCGCGATCCTGCTCCGCGCGTCGCAACTTCTTCTTGAGCTCGGTCACTTCGAGTTCCAGGTCGGCTACTCGCTGCCGACCGCTGACAACGGTGGGATACGTGTCGACCACTTGTCGACTGGGCGCGAGGCCACCGTCGGTCAGACGTCGCTCCAGTGCCTTGACTTGTTCCACGAGGCCTTCTGCTCGTGCTGACGCGGCATCGAGCTCTGCAAGTAGATCGTCACGACTCTTGACATCGCGTCGCGCGGAGAATCGTCGATCTCCCCGTTGCTCCGCGATGACTGCGGCCCGGATCGCCTGACCGAGTTCTGGGTGCCGGGAGATGAAGTTCGGATGCACTTCCGCTCGTTCTGCGATCGCCGCCCGGGTGAGCCGCTGACCCGACTCGCGCTCGTCAATCGCTCGAAGGACCCGAGCACGTCGTTCTTCCGTGTCCCGCCTTCTGCTTGCTCGCAGCTCAGGCGGGAGGGTTCTTCTCACTCAGACTCCTTCAGGGGTTCGACGATCGTTGCCGCGGCACGGCGGCGTTCGCTCTCCAGTTGCAGTGTGTCCGCGCCGTCGAGTCCGGTGCGAAGCGTGAGGCCAACGCTGCCACGGATTCGGCGGAGTGCTAAGGACGCCTCCTCGATCTCGCGGCGGAACTCGGGCGATGCCGCTTCGAGCAGCGTTTCCTGTTCCTCAATCTCCTTCCGGAGTGCCTCGATCTCCTCGTCAGACGGCCGTGCTTGTGCGCGCGCCCAAGCGGCCCCGCCAGTGAACGCATCGATGCGGGCCCGCTCGGCGAGGAGTTCCTCAAGGTGACGCTTCATCTCGGGTAGGTACGATGGATTCGTTTCGTGGTGCTCACAGCCCACGCAGCGCATCCGGATGGGGCAATCCCACCCACCCGCCGCGACGTTATTCGGCTCCCTGCATCCGCCCCAGACGACTGCGACAGTGCCCTCCTGCTGACGAACGATCTCCTCGTCGGTCATGGTTCCCGACTGCGTGATGCCATCCTTGTTGAGGAAAAGGGACCCGACGAGCTCCGTTGCGTCACGCTTCTGCCTCCAGGGGACCCTGAAGTAGACGCCCGTGGTCTGGATCTGCTCATGGTCCATTAGATCTTGCAGCACATGAATTGCAACACCTGCATCAGCGCGGCGCTGTGCGTACGTGTGGCGGAGCGCGTAGAGAAAAACTCGCTCTCGGGGCCAAGGGACCATGCCGCCGCCGGGCATGGTTGACGACGCCAGTAGAGCGGGCAGCGAATCGACCCATTCACGGATGTACGTCTTTGGCAAGTCCGCACCAATGGGGTTCTTCCCATGGGGGTTCATGGTGCTGCGTGGGAAAAGCACGAGGTCGCGATCGTGGGTCTCGGGATACAGGGCCCTCACGTAATCCTGCTGCTTACGCACGACGGAGACGAGCTCGCTGTGGACCGGCAGCTTCCGCAACTTCCCCTTGGTGACCTTTGTCTCCTTGTAAATGAGGAAAGGGCCTCCCGGCGACGTTTCATCGATACATTCCAAGCGGAGAGAGGTCAATTCGATCGGCCGACGTCCGGTTTCTGCGGCGATGATGAAGAAGCGGCTGGCGTCGGGTCGCCATAGCTCGTCGAGCGCGTGCAGGTATTCCGTGGACAGAAGTTGCCGCATCACCTCTACCGGGAGCGAGCGGCCGTAGTCATCTTCGGAGTCCGCCGCCGTCTGCGGTCGCCTCGGGACCATCGCGTCGGAGATCGCGAAAGAGTGCGGGAGGTTAGGGACCGCGCCGACGTCGCGAGCGTGGCGCAGGACGGTTCGCAGGTGGTTCAGTGTCCGGTGAACACCGATGTCGGTCCAAGCCTTTGCAGAGGGGTGATCACTCGTTTTGGTGCCCCGGCGCACGCAGGCGGCGAGATACGCCACGAACGCTTGGCTCGTCTCGTGGTCGAGGAGGCGCGGGTCCTGGCCTGAAGCGGGTCCGTGCGCCACGAGGTAGTCACTCAGATGACTGATCGCGTCGACGTGTCGCTTGATGGAGCGGAAATCGTCGTACTTGTACAGAACCGCCCACGCCCAACTTCTCGCCACCTCACGCAGCCAGGGAAGGCTGATAGCGCCGAAGTTGACGTCGCCCTGTCGGTCGAAGACTGTTCCTGGCCATCGATCGGCGTGACGGAAGTCTGTGATTGCAGCACCGTAGTTCTCCGCAATCGCGGTCAGGTCGCGCAGCACACGGGCGGCGTCCGCTCCGATCGGAGGCGCGTCCGAGACGCCGCGCAGCGTCGCCAGCCGCTCGACCCGCACCCAGTTGATTGCTCGCTGCACCCATTCCATGCGAGTACTCGAACCCCGCTGCGAGCGAGTAAAGAGGCCGAAGAGGACTTGCCGGACAACAAGCGACGGCAGTGCAAGGAGTACGAGCCGTGTCGAGTCAGCAAGCGGCGCGGCTGTGGACGCCCAATCCGAGAGGTGGCCTCCGTCCAGATCCTTCAGCGCTGTCCAAGCTTTGTTGTGACCACGGCACAGGCGTTGGGTCGGTCGTTCTGCCTGGAGGTCACAGGTTGCGACCACACAAGTGCCGAGAGACGAGAGCGGCTGCAGCCTTCTGGGTCGTTCTGTGGTCTTGAACGCGCGAGCCGCTGCGGCGTGAGCCGAGCACAGCCCGAGCGATCGTTGCACGCGCTCGCACCGCGCTCCGTCGACGACGAGCTGACACTGGGTGTCGGGCCGCAGAGGACGGGGTCGTTGGACGAATTCTTCGAAGGTCAGCGATTCGGTACCTGCGTGCCAGCGGGAATCGCATGTGGTGCACAGCTGGTGCTTGCGGCTTCCCCAACAGGGAGTATCGCAACCGGCGACTCTGCAGGCGCGCCAGCCGAGCGTTGGGTGTTTTGAGGAAGGACGCAGGGTCTGTGATTGCTCATCCCAGCCAGCAGTTTGTAGCCAAGCGGTAGCCGACGCTGGGAGACCTATGGACCCTTCGTTGTCATCGTTGAACAGCTTCCGAGCGAGCTCGGCCATTTCAGCTCTCCCCCTTGCTAGGAGCCTCGTCCTGCCCGCCCCACATCGGGAAGAACGATCCGGCTTCTGCCGCGGTGCGCTTATCTGCCCAGTCTGGGTGAACGTACTTGCTCGTGGTCCGCGGATCTCTATGGCCGAGTAATGCTTGGACTACAGAGGGGTCTTCATTCTTTGATACCGCAGTGGCGAATGAGTGTCTTCCGCTGTGCGGTGATGCTGCGATGCCGGATCGTCGAGCAGCAGCAGCGAAAACACGATTCACCGAGGTGGGTTTCATCGGAGATCCGATCGGCTCCTTATAGAGATTGACGAACAAAAACCGCGAATTGTCGGAGCGCAGGATTCGCCGCCTTTCCGCGAGATATTCCGAGTAGAGGGTAATCACACCCCCCGTCAGGGGAAGCTCTCGCTCTCCTGTCTTCGCCGTTGCGCCGTTCTCATTCGAGCGAGGGATGACGTGCGCGTGGGCCCCAGGCAGGCGGCACCCCATGGCCCTCGAATCTGGGCGTGTGTGCATGTCCTTGAGGTGCAGCCCCAGCAGCTCGCCTCGGCGCGCTCCTGTCTCGAACGCGAGAGTCAGGAGGAATTTATCCCTGATGTTGCGCATTGAGTTCCTGACGAGATGCACGTCCCCTGGCGAGAGTGCTTTCTCTTCGGACCTATCAGGACTCGGTGCGCGCAGCCGAGATCTTCGGTCGCCCGTCACAGCGATGCCGTAGCGGTCGATCTTGATCTCGAACAAGATCCGAAGGACGCGCTCCTCGACGAGGCCTACCGACCCGAGGTACTCGAACATGGCGCCTACGGTGCGACTGATCTGTTCGATTGAGTGCGGGGCTCGGCGTCCCGCCCCACGTAGGGCCGTCGACTCCCGCGGGGCCTCGTGGTCCCGCGCACCAAGCCCGAGCCATGCGTGGAATGTAGTCAGGTCAGGCTCGTTCCATGGTCTCCCGGCAAGCGCTACCCACCGGAAGTAGTGGGCGAGTTGACGCGCGTACTGCGCCTGCGTATGCAGGGATCCGCCCTTGCCGAAGGCGATGTGTTGGAGGTACTCGTCTGCAGGGCGGATCGGCAGGTACTGCTCGTCGAGCACCGTCCAGTAGGCGGACCCCTGCAAGCTGACCTCGAAAGCCTTGATCTGTGCGGCCATGGCAGCCTCCCTCTCTACGCCGAGCTCTGTGCTCCAGAGTAGTGGCGTCCAGTGCCGTGAATTTCCGGCACAGCTACATAACCATCGACCCCGGGATCAGGCCGGGCTGACCGGCCTTCGCCTGGATCGCACCCTTGCGCGAGACCCACACGGACTTGCCCCAGTGCGTCTCACGCTGCGTGAAGTTGTGGTGGCAGTTGATCCGCTCGCGCTCGTCGACGGGCGTGCCGACGGCCTCGGACAGCTGCCGGACGACGCGGTCCATCATCTCCTCGCGGTTGAGCAGCGCGAAGTGCTGGGCCCACCGCAGCTCGGCGATGTACCGGTCGAACTCCGGCGTGCCCTCGACCAGGTACGCCAGGTCGGGGTCCGCCAGCTGGATCCACCACCGCTCCATCGCCTTCTTGGCGACCTTGATGTGGCGCTGCGCGATCTTGTTGCCGACGCCCCGCGACCCGGAGTGCAGGAAGAGCCAGACCCGGTCCTGCTCGTCGAGGGAGACCTCGATGAAGTGGTTGCCGGACCCGAGCGTGCCGAGCTGGTTCCGCCAGCCGCCGTGCACGCCGTCCGGGTCGAACCCCGCGGTCTCGGCCATCGCCTCGAGCTCGGCGATCCGGGGAGCGGCGGTCGCCACGATCTTCCGGTTCGACGCACCGGCCGACAGCGGGATCGCGCGCTCGATCTGCTCGCGCAGCCCCTGCAGGTCGGCGGGCAGGTCGGTGGCGGTGAACTGCGTGCGGACCGCGATCATGCCGCAGCCGATGTCCACGCCGACGGCCGCCGGCATGATCGCGCCGAGGGTCGGGATCACGGACCCGACGGTGGCCCCGAGGCCGAGGTGTGCGTCGGGCATGAGGGCCAGGTGCGGGAACACGAACGGCATGCGCGCGGTCGTGCGGGCCTGCTGCTCGGTGTTGTCCTCGAGCATCGAGGCCCAGCTGAGCAATCGGTCGTTGATCTTCTTCATGGAGTCGTCTCGCTTTCGTGACGGTCGAGGTGACGGTCCGAGACGGTCGTACGCCGGGCCTCCTGGTCGTCGCCGGACGTGGCGGACGGAAGGAAGCGGTGCTGACGAACGCCCCGGGCCGGGTGGGCACGGGGCGTCGTTGGACGTCGCGTGCCTACGCGGGATAGCGGAGGGACCACTGCTGCTCGGGCAGCACGGCGGCCGCGGCGAGCTGGAGCTCGACGCGTTCCTCGTTGTGCTGCACGGCGCGCATGCGCGGTCCTTCCGGTGTGCCCGGGGCGGGCGGTCTGCCTGATCGGCAGGAGGACGACGCTAGTGCGACACGCCCGGGATGCGCAAGTCGCGTGGGCGTGTCGGCTGGGGTCCGGGGGTTCGCCGGCGGCTGTCCTGGGGTGTTCCGGCGGTGCGCCGGGGGTGCTCCGGCGGTTCGCCGGTGGTTCTCCACAGCCGGGAGGCCCGGCGTGCGTTCTCCACGAGGGGTACGTCCGCCTGATGGTCGCCACCGGGGCCGGGGCAGGCTGGACGCATGACCGAGCGCACGCGAGACACCCCCGACGCGACCGAGAACGAGGAACGGACCAACGGGTACGTCCCGCTCCGTTCGTACGGCGCGATCGGCGACGGGCGGACGGTCGCCCTCATCGCGCTCGACGGCCGGATCGACTGGCTACCGATCCCGTCGATGGACTCGCCGCCGGTGTTCGCGAGCATCGTCGACGCCGAGCACGGCGGACACGTCGCCCTGCGGCCCGTGGACGACCAGGCGCAGGTGTCCCGCGCCTACCTGCCGGGGACGAACGTGCTCGTGACGACGTGGACGACCCCGTCCGGCACCGCCACCGTGACCGACGCCATGGTCACCGGTGTGGCCGGACGCCTGCCGTGGGCCGAGATCGGCCGCTGCGTGCAGGGGGTCGATGGTTCGGTCGAGATGGAGTGGGCGGTCGTGCCCGGCACGATCCTGAACACCGCCGAACCGCGCCGACTCGACACCGCGAACGGCACGGTGATCGGCATCGACGGCGTGACCATCGCGATCGTCGAGCAGGGCTTCGAACCGGTGCACGACGACGGCCCCCGGTTCTCCGGGCGGTTCTCGACCACCGAGGGGTCGAAGTCGATCCTGACCATCGTCGGCACGTACGACGAGCCGATCTTCCTGCCCGAGCCGGAGCGCACGCTCGAAGGGGTCGACCGCACGATCGAGAACTGGTCGACCTGGTCGAAGGAGTTCAGCTACGACGGCCCCTGGTCGGACGCCGTCCAGCGCAGCGCCCTCGCCCTGAAGCTCCTGATCTTCGCCCCCACCGGCGCCATCGCCGCGGCCCCGACGACGAGCCTGCCCGAGGACCGCACGGGCGGGAAGAACTGGGACTACCGGTTCGCCTGGGTGCGCGACCTGGCGTACACGGTGCACGCGCTCACCCGCTTCGGCCTGCGCGAGGAGACGCACGCCGCCGTGTCGTGGGTGATGCGCACGATCGCCGAGCACGACGAGACGATGCCGATCTTCTACGGACTCGACGGGTCGAAGAGCGACACCGTCGAGGAGCGCGACGTCCCGGGCTGGAACGGCATCGGGCCGGTCACGATCGGCAACCGCGCGGGTGACCAGCTGCAGCTCGGGGTCTGGGGCGACGTGTTCGAGATCATGCGGCAGTACGTCCGAGCCGGCAACGTGCTCGACCGCAAGACGGCCTCGGTGCTGCAGGACCTGGCCGACGACGCGTGCCACCGCTGGGTGGAGCCCGACTCGGGCATGTGGGAGCTGCAGGAGGCGCAGCACTACACGACGAGCAAGATCGGCTGCTGGCAGGCGCTCGACGCCGCGGTCGAGCTGCACGACGCGGGGATGATCGACGGCCCGCGCGAGAAGTGGATCGAGAACCGCGAGCTCATCGAGGACTGGGTCGCCGAGAACGGGTGGAACGAGGAACTCGGCCACTACGTCATGTACCCGGGCACCGACGCGCTCGACTGCTCGATCCTGCTGCACGCGATGTCGGCGTTCGACCGCGGACCGCGCATGGAGTCCACGATCCGGGCGATCGAGGAGCAGCTGCAGCACGGCCCGCTCGTGTACCGGTACTCCGGCATCCAGGACGAGGAATCGCCGTTCGTGGCGTGCTCGTTCTGGCTCGCTGCGGCCCTGGCCTGCGTCGGACGCGTCGATGACGCGAAGCAGCTGATGGACGACATGGTCGCGCAGGCGAACGACGTCGGCCTGTTCAGCGAGATGCTCAGCGCCGTCGACGGGGACTTCATGGGCAACATCCCCCAGGGGCTGTCGCACCTGGCGCTCATCCAGGCCGCGCTGACCATCGAAGAAGTCTCAGAGAAGTCCTGACCGGGCTGGACGAACCGTCGGGGGCGCGGGGCATCATGGTCTGACGATGAACGACGTCGATGCACGGATGGACCGGCTCCGCAGGGCCGCGCGCTACCGCTACCAGCAGCTCGTCGACCAGGAGATCGAGCGGGGGTCGCTCGACCCCGACGAGGTGCGGTCGGAGCGTGAGGAACGTCGGCTGCTCAAGGCCGCCGACGTCGCCGCGCATGCCCGGGCCCAGATCGCGGAGGCCGAGCGCCGCGGGGTCTTCGAGGGCAACCCGTACCACGGCAAGCCGCTGCCGGGACTCGACGGGCAGCACGACCCGGACTGGTGGATCAAGTCGAAGATCGAGCGTGAGGACATCCGGGGCATCGCGCCGCCGGCCCTGGCGCTGCGGACCGAGGACGCCGAACTCGACGACGCACTCGACGCCCTGTCGCTCGAGACCGACGTGCGCGACGTCCTGGTGGACTTCAACGCGCGGGTGAAGGAGGCCCGACGGCAGCTGCTCGGCGGGCCGCCGGTGGTGACGCCGATGCGCGACGTCGAGGCCGAGGTGCTCGCGTGGCGGGAGCGCCGCGAGGCGCGCATGGCTTCGGCCGCGCGGGCTGCGGAGCAGGCGCGGCTCGAGGCGAAGCCGCGGCGGTGGTGGCGGCGCCGCTGAGCGGTACCGCCGTGCGGTGCGGCGCGGGGGCGGGCGGTCCGGTCCGGGCGCGATTTCGCGCTGAGCGACAGACCACGCGGACGTGAGCACGTGAGGTGTCGCCCAGCCCGTGACGACGGAGGCCGCCGGCCCGGCGTACCCACATGACGGACGGGAGGCCCGTGCCAGCTGGCACTGGGCCTCCCGTCCGTCGTGTGCGCCCGTTCTTTCCCATCGCGCGCGCGTTGGTTCGCAAGAACGGGCGTACCTGGTCGAAAGAACTCGCCAGGTACGCCCGATTCCACCAGGTACGCCCGGTACCGCCAGGTACGCCCGATTCCGCCAGGTACGCCCGGTTCCGCCAGGTACCGCACGACGCACGTCGTGCAACGCAAGTCGGCCCGGGCCACGCTGTTGCGTGGTCCGGGCCGATTGTGGTGGTGCGGGGTGTTACTTGATCTGTGCGGTGATGGTGGCGGTGCCGACGAGGAGGCCGCGCTTGACGGCGTCGGTGCCGAAGGTCTTGTTCAGCAGGCCGGCGGCGTCTTCGCTGATGTGGACGGTGGTGCCGGTGAGGATGGCGTTGTCGCCCTCGAGCTGG
>NZ_QKTC01000030.1:0-33669 GCF_003234435.1 Curtobacterium sp. MCLR17_044
CTCGGAGATGTGTATAAGAGACAGACGCACCGCAGGGGGGTTGATAATTCGTAAGCCTTGCCCTTACGGTTTTGTAAACCAACCGATTGGGATGACATGAAGCTGTGGTCGAGGAAGCGAATGGCGCGGGAACTGGGAGTGACCCCGCAGCGTGTGCACCAGCTGCAGACCTCCGGGTCGCTGGCGGAGCCCGAGCAGAGCGACGACGTCGTGGCGTGGCCCAACGCCTATGCGGAGTCCTTTGTCGGCCGCAGGCAAGGGAGGACGGTCTCCCAGTCGGTGTACGGGCTGACACCGTCTCCGATCCCGGTCGAGCTCGTCGACGACGTCGTCCTGCAGCTGCAGCAGGAGGAGCGCTTCCCGGTGCACGCGATGCGGTTTGACCACCCGGAAGCCGCGGTGGTGTTCCTGCAGCCGCTTGCGTTCCACGAGACGCCCGATTTCGCCGGCGTCACCCAGGGAGGCAGCGCACGGTCTGTGTTCTCCGACCGGGACGCGCTGCGCCTGGTCGCCAAGCGAGCGGCCGAGTACTGGTTCGAGGGCGACATCACCCGTGCCGCGTTCGTGTTGGTCGGTGAGAAGTACGGCTGCTCGGAGTTCTTCGACTTGGTAGCGACGTACGACGACAGCGACGCTGACCGCCGCCGGCCGGCCCCACACTGGCTGGACGTCCGTTCGCCCACAGAACCGCTCCCGAAGGTGGAGACCAGCGGGATCTCCGCGCGCGTTCTCAGAGAACGGCTCGGACGCCCAGTGCCGATCTTCCTGCCCGATCAGTTCACAACGGAGGTGCTCGAGCAGTGGCAGGCCAACGGACGCCAGCGGGTCGCGCTCGTCCGGGACTACAACGGCTATGCCCGCGCAGCGGCCGCAGCTGCGATCGTGCACGCGCTGCCGGATCTGCAGCCCGACACTCGCGTCGCGCTCGCAGGCGGCCTGCTCGAGCGCGTGCGGTGGGAGGAAAGCGGTGCAGCGCCATCAGGTGAACCGCATGCCGTGGTCGGCCTCGCCGACTGGAACGACGACGTCGACGCCGTCGAGCAGCAGCTCCTCCTCCGCAATCCCGACTTCGCTGCTCGTGCCGGCGCGATTCGCGAGCTTCCGCAGACTGATCCGCTCGCCCCCTCCGCCTTCACCGCTGTGGCAGACAGGGTTCAAGACGTCATCTTCAACACCTACGGCGATCACGGCACATCCCCGTCACCCCGGGTAGAAATCGCGCTGGATGCTGCACTGGGTGCGCTTTACCACCGGACCTGGATGGCTGCGAACAAGCGCGACTCCGACTGGGTCGACGAAGCCAGCTCGCTGCGACCGAAGGGGATGGTGCCGTACACGTTCCGCTCGTGGTCAAGCCATTCCGGCTATGCGCACCCGATCTCCGCGGAGCATGCGCAGGCACTCGCCGGCGATCTGGTCCATGACGACGCCGCGTTCCGCGCGATCCGTGCTCAACTCCTCGAGGCGGCCCGGCACTACGTCGACAAGGAACAGCTGCCGCGGCTGAAGCCGATGCTGTCCCGTGACGTAGGGGGCGTGCGCGTCGGCTACCTGGACGTCACGTCCGAGATCCTCTACTGCGCTGCAATCCCGGTGCTGCGCACCCCGTCGGATCTGCAGGACCCAGCACGCTCGTTCACCAGCATCGTCGTTGAGCCGATGACACAAGAGGGACCGGTCTACCTCGACACGCCCCTCGGCCCGACGCTGATGCCGTTCGCGAGCTCTCACCCTGGCCCATTCACCCACGGGTACAGCGGTAGCGGCCCGCGGAACCTGCGGACCGCAATCGAGGGCTTCCTCGAACACGTCGCAGGGGCACCGCTGTCCGAAGAGTCAGAGGAGCTCATCGGCGCCGCGGTCCATGCAGCGGACCAGGCTGGGCCACTGGTGCTGCCCCGGGATCTCATCCTCAAGGGCTGACCTGCAGGCGAAGACGACCGACAGAGCTAGAGACCCCGGCAGTTCCGGGGCTTGGAGGGATCAGGGGACGATGTTCGAAGCGCGCAACGGGATCACCGGCGACACCATCACCGCGGAAGAGTTCGAGCACGCCGCCGACCGCCAATCGATCGCTCTGCGACTGACATGCCTCGGCTGCAGTGCAGACGCGATGTTCCGACGTCAGTCGATTGACGGCCGCAAGGCGACCTTCTGGGCACGGCATGCGGTCCCGGACTGCCGCTACGCATCGGGGGGCACCGGCGACACCGAGTATCGAGCGCTCCAGGAGACCGACCCGAGAACTCCAGCCGAGAACGTGGTCAAGGTCCGCCCGGCGCAGCACGGGGGCGCTGCGGCGATGGGTCCTCGCCTGGAGCATGATCCCGACGCTCCCCCAGCCGAGCCGGGACGGCGCGGCCGTCACACTGTGCCTGGTGAAGCGGCTCGCGAGTCCGTCCCGACTCAAGGGCTTCGTGCGATCCTGCGTTCGCTGATCCGCGACTCGGAGTATCGCACCAGCTCGAAGCAGCTGGTGCTGCCCGGGCGTGACAAGGACTACACCCACCCGGTTCGACGGGTGTGCGTCCGCACGCTCGACATCACCACCGAGCATGTTGAACCGCCTCGGAGGCGGCTGTACTGGGGTGAGATCCGCTGGGCCGCCGCCTCCGGTGGCTCCTACTGGCTCAACACAGAACGCTGGGAAACCCTCACCGTGCGGGTCCCACCGGACGCGATGGCTGACCTCCTCACCACCTACCGGCTCGACGACGTCGAAGACCTCATCGGCGCCCGATTCATCGTCTACGGCTGGCTCAACGCCAAGGACGATCGCCTCTTCGTGCACGTCAAGGAACCGGAGTGGTTCGACATCCGCCTCCCTGCCGAAGATCCCGCGATCGCTTGACTGTCGCTACGACCCGATTGGGCAGGTCGTCGTCGATTCAACTTAGGGCACCCCTTTTACCAACAAAGGTAGATGGGGTGCCCTTCTTGCTGCTATCTGCAAAGTCTTCTACGATTGCATTCTTTTGACCCCCGAACTGGGGTCAAAGAATGTTTCGCAGAATGCCCGCTATATCGCCCAATGGACCCTATTCTATGTTAGACTGAATACATGATGAACACGAAGGTTCTTCTTTTATTCAGAAAATTGGTAACAAATTGTTCGAGTTATTATTGGTTATTACTCTAATCCTAATTGAATCGGGATACTTCCCGTATTTCGGAACTCTGAGTTTGATGATTTGGGCTCAGATTTACATTACGGTTCGGAGAATCGAAAAATGTTTCCGCAGGGCAACTCAATGGATTGTCAAAAAACTAGGATTGTAAAAATCAGATAGGGGTCCGTTGATCATCCAGATCAGCGGACCCCTTCTCTGTATTTCGGCTACGATCATCGGCGTGGATGAAGACGCGGTCGGCGAAAAATTGAGAGAGCTCGGTCAACGCTGGCGAAGCGCGGTCGACTCCTACCTGCCCACAACAGCACTACCCGCCGCCCCAGGCACTCCGTACGGTGACGACATGGCTCGGATCGGATCAGTCGATAGCGATCTCGTTCCCGGCGTCGTCGCCTCAGCAAAGCTGATGGCTGCCTACGATTCGGCGCGTGCCTTGAGCGTGCTCTGGGCCTCCGGGCATGTCCATCTGCATGCCGACTACGCGCTGCTCCGAAGTGTCCTTGAGAACGCCGGCGTCGCCTGGTGGCTCTTGCAAAGTAACGCCGGTCAGGACGAGCGACTGAGGAGGGCATACCGCATCGTCGGTGATGACCTGCGTAGTGCGCAGGGTAGAGAGAACTTGGCCAAGAGGATGGCGATCACTCTTCCGATTCGAGTTCGGCACCATCGGGAAGCGATTGTGATCAATCGAAGGATCTCGGCGATTGAAGGAGCCATGCGCGCGCTGGGGCTTGGAGATCTACCCGAGGTCAAGAAGTGGCCCCGGTTCGAGATGCTGACTGAAGTGTTGCAACCCGCCCAAAATCACCATCGAAAACAGGTTCCAGACCTGGCGTTTACCTGGCCCTGGGGGATGCTGAGCTCACTCGCACATGGGTCAATGACCAGCATGATGGGCGTATCGGACGTCACCGACGTGGACGGTCAGCCCATCGTGCGCCTCAACGTCGACAACCTCTTCATGTTCGCCCGTTTGACATCCCGCCTGCTGCTGTCGGCGGCACAAGGTTGGTATCGGTACACGGCGAGCTTGCCCCTGCCGGGAACTACTGCGAGCGATGACCCACTTCTCGACCAGGCTTGATTGCCTGGACATCATTCACCTTGCGAGCCTCGACCACATTGCCGTGCACCACACGAGCATCGAAGCGTCCAATCCGATTAATCGAGACCTTCTTGCCCTTTCGCAGGTCACTGGCGAATGACTGGGCAGCGTTGCGGGTGCGGCCCGCGTAGACCTTCACCCACTTGCCGCCGTCGTTCTTGGCGAGGATCTCGATGACCTGCGTCTCGCTCGTTGGGCGTGCAGTGACGGCTGTGGGCAGTCCGAGCTCGGCTGCGGTGGCAGTCGTACTCGAGGTGAGGTCCTCGAGGAGCCAGCTGGCGGTCTTGGCGTTGAGCTTGCGGAGCGTGGGCAGCTTGCCGACGGCCTGCTCAGCACTGATGGGCGTGTAGGTGGCTGCACGGTCTTGTGCGTAGAAGTCGTCTTCGACGGCGGTGCTGTGCTGCCAGGTGCCAGTGTTGGGCAGGTACACGAAGATGCGGTGTTCGCCGGCCGTCTCGTGGGCGGCAATCCACACCAGGTTCTGGTCGCTGTCGCGGACCTCGTGGAACTGGGTCATCGGTTCGTCTCCTCGGTCTCATTGTGCGCCACGGAGTATGGGTTCGGGTAGGTCTTCTCGGTCAGCGGACGGCCGCCGATGCTGGGGAGTTCGCCGAGGCCGGCGGGCGTCGGGATCTCGTTTGAGCGCCCGGTCATCCGCTCGTGTGCTGCCTTCCGCTCGCTGTACGGGGTCTTGCGGTCGCGCTCGATCTCGTAGTCCACGTGGTTCTGGTCCTTCACGGCCTGGCTGAGCTCGGAGTGGAACTGGATCTCGACCGGCCGCTCGTCACCGTGCTGCACGAGGACGTGGATGCCCTTGTACGCGTTGCCGGCGACGTAGGAGTGCTCGGCGGACACCACGGTGTACCCGCGCGCCCGTAGGGCAGCGATCGTGGTGTTGGCGGTGCCCGGGAGGTCGTCGTGCCGCGGGGTGACGGCGGTGTAGCGGAGCAGATCGGTGAGCTTGTCCGAGACGCTCTGGAGTCCGCCGGCGTTCTGGGCGGCTGCGGTCGTGGTTGCGCGGCTGCGGATCTTCCGGGCGAGGGAGGCGGGGCTCTTCATCCGGAACTCGAGCCCGTGTGGCCGGGCGCCGGCGGGGATCGCGTCGACAACGTCGGCAGTGGTGTGCTGCTCTGCTGCGCGGGTTTCGGCGAGCACGGCGATTGTCTCGGTGGCGATCGCCGGTGCGTAGTCCCTCCAAACGGCCTCAGCGCCGTCCTCAGCCGCGGTGCCGGCCCAGTCAACCTCGGGGAGCTGCTTGGTCTGTTCGGGCGCGAGGTCGGCCGTGGTGAGCTGTTGGAGGCGCCGTCGGTCGCGGCATCGTCGGCCTCCCTCCGCGCAGGACTGGCACATGGGGCTACTCCCCCTCGAGCAGCCGCAGGGAGCGCTCGTACTTCGCTACCAGCCGCTGGCGGGTGCTCTCGTCGAGCAGCGCGAGGCGCTCGGGGTCGGTGTTGTCCTCGATGTCGGCGGCCTTGACCGCTCGGGCGCCGGCGCGGGCACGCACCCGCGCGAAGTACTCCTCAGCCGGCTCCCCTGGGCGCTTGGTGACCGCGTCGACGTCGTCGACGACGTCAACGGGGATGCCGCGGGCGAGCAGATCCGCTCGAGTGAGCTCGGTGTCCTCGAGGACGTCGTGGAGGAGCGCCGCGGCGACCACTGCTGCCGAAGCATCCGGGTCTCGCCGGCGGACGCGCTTGGCGACGCGGACAGGGTGCTCGATGTAGGCGTGACCGCTCTTGTCGACCTGCCCGGCGTGCGCTTCGCGGGCGATCGTCAACGCGGTCGCGACCAGCTGTTCCTGTCCCATGCGTCCAAAGTAGCATGTTCCTAACACAACTTACAGAGTCTGTTTCTTACAGATTCCGTAACTCTGTTGCTTCCAGACTCCGGGGTGTAGTACATTCGTCAATGTCAGATCGAAACCGGAAGGACGCACCATGCCAACTCCACGGAAGGCCGCCGCGCCAACACCAGTGGCGCCCTGGATCGTCGCGATCGCGATGCAGAAGGGCGGCGTCGGGAAGACCACGACCACGATGGGTCTCGCAGCAGTGCTGTCCGAGACGTGCCGGGTTCTCGTCGTCGACATCGACCCGCAGGGCTCGGTCACGTTCTGGGCCGAGCGAGCCGGGGACAACCTGCCGTTCGACTTCGCCGCGGACCTCGACCCGAACAACCTCGCCCGGCTGCGCGAGCTGCCGTACGACGTGATCATCGTCGACACCCCCGGGTCGCTCGAGTCGACCCACATCCTCACGCCCGTTCTCGATGAGGCTGACTTCGTCATCGCCCCGACCGAGGCCGAGGCGCTGTCGATCGACCCGTTGCGCAAGACCGTCGAGACGCTCATCGTCCCGCGGGGTCTGGACTACCGGGTGCTGATCAACAAGTACGACCCGCGCACCCCGCAGGATCTCGAAGACATCCAGGAGCTCGTCGACCAGATCGGCCTGAATCGGTTCCAGAACGCGGTCCGCCGGTACAAGTCGCACTCCAAGGCGCCGATCGACGGTCTCGTGGTGACGCAGTACCGGGCGTCCCGCAACGACCTCAAGGCCAGTGAGGACTTCCGTCGCATCGCGATGGAGCTCCTCTCAATCCGTGCCATGTCACCCCGAACCGTGCAGGAGGACCACTGATGGCCCGGAAGAAGCTCACCTCACTGCTGGACAGCGCAGCCGTCGACGAGACGACCGAGCCGCATCCGACGACGGAGACCGCTGCACCCGAGGCCCCTGCCGCCGCAGCGTCGGCACACGAGGCTCCCGCGCCGGCTGCTGAGAAGCCCGCCGCATCGACTGCACTGTTCGAGGACCTCGTGCGCAAGGAGTGCCGGTTCCGCGACGACCAGCTCGAGGATCTGTCTCGGTCCGCCCGCCGGCTGCAGCGCACGCGCTTGGCCCCGGGGCCGCGCATCACCGACAACACGCTGATCCGGGTCGCCGTCGACCTGCTGATGAGCCGCGCCGACGAGCTGCAGGGCTCCACTGAGGCTGAGATCCGCGCCTCCCTCGGCCTCACTGACTAACTCTGTAAGTCTGTAACTACGGGTCTCTGTAGTTCCGGCACTCCGGAAGGAACACGCGATGGACAACAGCTACCGTCCCCGCGGCTGGACCCCGAAAGAGGTCCCCACGATCTGGCTCGACCACACCACCGGTCAGGGCGTCACCCGCGAAGGCACCACCGTCCGGGCCAAGGTGGGCACGGGCCGGAAGAACCCGAACCTCACTGATCTGCTCGACACGGCTGCGACGTACGGCGCCGAGCGCATCATGCTCAGCGGCAAGCGTCCGGAACCGGCGCCCGGTGTGCGGCACTGGCTGTTCGTGCAGACGCCGAACTGGATTCCCGGCTCCCACTGGGTCGCCGGTGGACCGCCGACAGGTCGCTTCCAGCACGCGGTGACCGGTCAGAAGGTCGAGGTCCGCACGGTGCAAGAGTGGTTCGGGGATCTCCCACTTACTCCCGCGCAGGCGCGCCTGGCGTGGAACACGCTCGAGGAGATCATCGCCAGCGTCGACGACCGCGCACGACTGATGCTCTCGCCGGCAGCGACCGGCACGAATCTCTGGGCGTGGTCACTGCCGAAGAACATCAACCCGATCCCGGTCTCACCGGACATGGCGGCCGACATCAAGGGCACCGCTGGCCAGCACCACTACGACCACATGGTCGCCGGAAAGAGCATGCAGCAGCACGAGGACTGCGTGCCGCTGATCGATCCCGCGAAGACGAAGAAGATCCAGACCTTCGCCCACATCGACGGCCGGTTCATGTACTCCTCGCTCGGCCGAGAGCTCGGCATTGGACCGGGACTCCGGCTGAACCGTGCCGGCGCCTACGCACTGCTCGAAAGCGACCCGTACGCGCGCGCTCGGTTCCTCGTCCGGTTCAAGGTGCCGGACGACTGGAACCACGTGGGGCTGCTGGGCATGCAGCACTTCAAGGTCGAGGACGGCTGGTACTACCCGAACCGTCCTGGTGCGACGGGGGAGACCTGGGCCGACGCCGCCGAAGTGTTCGTGGCGTTGAACGCGGGCTGGTTCGTGGAGCCCCTCGAGGCGATCCAGTTCACCCGGGCCCGGCCGTTGGACACGTTCTACGAGCGCATCAAGCGCGCTCGTGACCGAGTGCGGTCCAACCCAGAGCTGCCGGACCTGCTGCGGGACGCGTTGGCTGCTGCGCTGCGCGCGATCCTGGTTCAGACGGTCGGTAACTTCAACTCCGCCGGCCGGTCCCAGACCCGTGTCGCGGAGAGCTCGTTCGATGTACCGGCGGAGTACCAGTCGACGGTGGTGCAGCAGGGGAAGCTGTTCCTGTATCAGATCCCCAGCACGGTGACGGAGCGCGCGCGGATGTTCTTCCACCCCGAGTTCGCCGCGCAGATCTGGGGGCGCGGCCGCGCCGCGGTGCTCTCCAGCCCTTCCGGGCTCGGGCACCGGACCGCGGGGGCGCTCGCGATCCCCGGGCACACCCTCATCGGGATCAACGGTGACGCGATCTACACGACCGAGCTGCCGTCGTGGAGCCTCCCAACCGAGCACGGAGGCGGGGACGACGGTAAGAACGGTCGCCTCCGCCTCCAGGGTCTGCTCTCAGGCTCATTCTTGACGCCAGCATCTCGAGACGCCCGTGACGCGTTGGCGAAGCGTGCCGATGCTGCCGGACCCTCGTCCGCGTGGGCCAACAGCACGGGCGACGCCGCTGACGGCGTGGCGTCGTGAGCGACCCGACGTCGCGGCAGAACAGCACCGCGCAGCAACTCGTTCAGGAGCTCCGTGGTCGCGGGCTGAGCGTGGCAGAGATCGCTGGCGAGCTGCAGCGTTCGCCGCGCATGGTCCGGAAGGTGCTCGACGGGACCACCAGCGGCGCCATGTACCGGGCGTCGCTGCTCGAGCTGGCACGCACGGGGCAGACGAGCATCATCCCGCCCCGTCGCCGCAACAGCTCCGGGCAGCTCGTGCGCGTCCGGAACAAGGCCGGTGCCGAGGAAGCGACCGTGGTGCCCCAGGACACCGGCGGCAAGTACACCCCGGACCGGCAGGGTGGCCGGCTCCGCACGACCACCTACCTCGGCGGCGGCGGCCGGCAGCACAACATGCAGATCCCGAAGGGCCGCACGGCGAAGGGCCGCCAGCAGGCCAACGGCGAGATCTTGCAGCGCGTGCGCGGCGCCGCCCGAGGGCAGGCACGTGACACCCAGCAGATGATCAAGACGCGCGTCACGTACGCCAACGGCCGAGTGATGGAGATCAAGGAGTACAACGCCTCCACGATGCTCAAGCGCATCAACGACCACGGCGGCGACGCCCTGTCATGGTTCCGCGACGAGAACGGCGAGCGGTACACCAATCTCGACGTCTCCGACCAACCGATCACCGGAGTGACGATGACGGTCTACGGCAAGAGCAAGACGCAGGAGTACGACCGTCAGAAGGCCCGCGGCCGGCAGCGGCGCACACAGTCCGGGTGGCGCCCGAACTACTGACGACCGACGCAGAGAACGGTCCGTACGGCGATGGGGGGATCGCGTACGGGCCGTTCTTGCGTCCGGGGTGTTGGGGGGAACGCCCCGGTGCGACCACGGTAGCGCCGGCCGCCGTCACGTGCACCCACGAGCCCGTGAGGCGCTCCCAGCGGGCACGACCATCCGCCGGGAGCGGGCCGGTGGGAGCCGAACGAATCTGCCCGGGGGTCTCTTCCCTGACTCTTCACCGTGGATAGGATTGGCCGGGACGTGCCCCCCAGGGCTAAGGGCCGGCCAACCCCTACCCCCGTCTCGACTCAGTACCTCCGGAACTTACAGACTTCCGAAGCCTGGTACTTCGGCTCTCCGGCACTTCCGTACTGCCGGACATCGGCACTCTGGTGGTCTGTGACTTCGGCTCTTCCGCACTTCCAGATCTCCGAACTCCCGCCGTCCGGAACTCCGAACCTTCCGGTGTTCGGCACTTCCGAACACCGGCACGCCGGGCAGCTATGTGCCGCACGGCGCAGTTGCCGCCGATCGACGCGGTCACCGCGGTGGCTGGTTCAGCGGGCGACGGTGAGGCCCGCCGGCACGTAGGGCAGCGTCCGCAGGGTCCGCGAGCTCGGGGCGCCGGCAGCGCGGGCGGCGGCGATCGCGGCGGCCAGCTCGTCCGCGTCTTCGGCGGCGACGCGGGCCTGAGCTGCTTCGAGCTCGCGCTGCCACTCCGGCACCGTCGACGCTCGCCGGGGCCGCGTCCCGGGTGTCGGCGCCGCGGCGTCGACGTCGCCGGGCTTCGGCGTCGTTGCGGCGGTCGGGGGAGTACTCGCGGCGTCCTCGGCTGCGTGGAGGGCCTGCAGCCGGACCCAGCCCTCACGGAACGTGACGTCGGTGGCCCAGAGCTGCTCGAGGTCGCGCTGCCCGGTGAACTCCGGGGGAGTGGGGGGTACCGACACGGTCGACGTCGGCCGGCGGAACGCACGAGCGAGGCGCGCACGCAGCCACCCGAGGCCGTCACGGAACCGGTAGTGCGGCTCCCACCGCAGGACCCGCACGAGCAGCTCGTCAGCCGTGTACGAGGCGTCGATGCCGAAGTCGTCGAGGATGCGCACTAGACCCAGCACGGAGCGTCCCTGCGTGAATCGTCCGACCACGGAACCGTCCTGGCGCACTGTCGCGGCATCCAGGGCCGCCACAAGCCGCCGGAAGGCCGGCGAGCGTTCGCTCAGCGGTCGCAGTGGTGCTCGTGTGCTCTTCGGCCGTGTGGAAGATCCCTGCTGTCCCGGTCGCGCAGCGGCCGTCCGCCGCGAACGCGGCTTGTTGGGTATCTCTGTAACGGGAGAAGAGCTTCTAGTTGAGGTTTCGGGATGTAGGTGGAAGGTGCTTTCCCCGCGACGAGGTCGATGAGTCGCTGCTGCAGCGGCCAGGTGCCCCGGCACGATCAGCGCCGCCTCGTTGCCCACCGCCTTCTGGTACAGCCCCCGAGCGCGGAACATCGCCTGCTCACGAGCCGACAACGGCCGCCCCACCCGCACCATCGCGTAGAGGCCCAGCTCCGTGAGGATCGCGGTCACCTGCTGCACGCGCTTCATCGCGGCCTGCACCCGTCGACGGCCAGCATCGGTCGACACGTCGACGTCGTCGAGCAGCCCGGCCTTCATCGCGATCGTCTGTCGCGACGCGGTCACCCCGCGGCCGGTGGTGTTGTCAGCGAACGACGCCAACGCGTGCACGATCGCCCAGAACGGCTCGTCGGCCACCCACTTGCGCACCCACGCCTTCCGCAGCGCACGGCCCTGCTCAGAGCCGACCGCGGCCGCGACCGCTGCGAGGTACTGCCGACGGGACGACCACGCCGGCAGTGCCGCGTACGCACCCTCTGGTGCCGGCAGCGTCGATGAGCGTCGACCCACGCGGGCGCGCTCAGTCCAGTCGGTACCCCACGACTTCGGTGCCTTGAGCGCCACCCGGCGACGGTGCCCGCGGGCGTCTTCGAGGAACCGCCAGGCGACCCGGTCCGAGTGAACGGAGGGTGCGGCGGTTGTGGGGTCAGCACTCGACGATCCGCGCAGCTGCTGGGCAGCGGGGGGTACCGAAGTACCGGCATCCGTGAGTTGGGAAGTTACAGACTTCCGAACTTCCGGCGGCGAGTCGTGGATAACCGTAGATGTAGGGCTTACGATGGGATCACCCCCGGGACCTCCATTCCGGTGGGTACGACGAAGGTCCGGCGGGCAGCCGGTGCTTCGAAGGAACGAACTCGGAACCTGTTAGTCGCCAAACTGGGCAGGTTCAGAGCCAAATACGTGGGCCCCTCGCTTCGGCGGGGGGCCTTTTGGTTTAGGCCTCGTCGATAGGCAGCTCCCCGTCGTCCACTGAGACCGGGTACGGCCACCACACGGGCACACCCCGGGAGTCCAGCTCCAGGTGCGCGACCATCTCGTCGATGAACGCGGAATCCGAGAAGTCCACGATCTCCGCGATCCGGGTGATCTTGTCCTTGGAAGCGCGTTCGATGATCCAACCGGGACGCACAGGGTCCACGATGGTCTTCCGACGCTTGCGAGGCTTGGCCATGGCAACAAGCTAAGTGCACGTATGCACTAATTGCCCGTAGTGCGTCCCCGGCGTGTCGGATCACTGGGCGTCCGGCAGGCGCATGTCGATGCGGTCGTCGCCGGGCAGGGAGACCGTGCCAGGCTCACCGGACTCATAGTCGCGGTAGGACAGCTCGACGTAGCCCTCGTCGGCGTCGTCGTAGCCAGCGAACTCGAGGACGCCCCAGACGCCCTCCTCGACCTCGACGAGCGCACCTTCGGTCTGGAGGTACCCGTTGCCGTCGAGGAGCTCTTCCACGCTCGAGGTGCTGGGTTCGGTGTAGCCCTCGAACGGCTGCAGCTGTTCGTCGGGTTCCTCGGCCTCGATCTGGATCTGCTCGAGCTGCTTCGCGACGGGGGACTCGTAGACGCCGGCCATCTTCCGGATCGGCATCGCGTCCGCGATCGTCGCCTTCGCGATCCGGGCGTTCATGTAGTCGTCGAAGTCGGCGCCGTTCTTGATGAGCTTGCCGTTGTCGTCGAACTCGGGGGAGTCGTCTGGGTCGATGATCCGCTTCGTGTCCCAGAGGTTCACGCGCGGACGGAGGTTCTCGACCAGCTGCAGGTCGGTCTCGAACGCCCACTCAGAGGGGTTCTCGGGATCGGTCTGCTCGGGGTCCGGAGTCCAGTAGGTCTGCAGCTCGACGGGGGTACCGGACTTGTTGCGGGCCATGCCGCGGCCCTTGGCGTTCACGGGCACCGTGGTGCCGGTCACGAACGACTGCCACATCATCTTCGCGCCCTCGGGGGAGAGCTTGCCGAGGCTGACGCGGAACCCGAAGTTGTCGCGCATGTCACCGGTCAGGAACTCGGCGTCCGGGCGCTGCAGGCCGATCAGGAGGTGGATGCGGAGCTTCCGGCCGAGGCTGACGATGTCGGAGAACTCGGTGAGGGTGACCGGGGTCGTCGACGCGCCCTTGGGCTTCACGGAGCGGTACCAGGCGAGCAGGGCGTTGCGGAAGGTCTTGAACTCGTCGACGACGAACAGGACCGGCTCGAAGTCGTTTAGGCGCACCCGGCGGCTCTCGTACGCCTCCATGCGTTCCTGCATCAGCTCGTATACGGCGCGGACGACGCGGGCCTGGTGATCGATGCGGCCGGCGATGAGCTCGACGTTGGGGTACTCGCGCAGACCGAGCAGCTCGATGCGCTTGCCGTCGATGCCCCAGATCCGCCAGCCGTGCGCGGCGAGGTACATGACGATGCCGAGGATCACGACGGTCTTGCCCTTACCGGTCTCACCGGTGACCATTCCGTGGGCCTGGTCCTTCGGCTTCCAGACGATGACCTCGCCGTCCTCGTCCTTGCCGATCGGGACGGCCATCTGGTCGTAGCCGGCCTTCGGGTCCACGTTCTCCGGCGCGACGGCCGGGTTCGGGATCAGGGACTCCAGCTTGGGGCGCAGCTCGAACCGGACGAAGTCGCGTTGGAGATCCCAGAACGCTCGCCACCGACCGGCGAGGACCGCGCTGGTGGCGCTCTCGATGTGGGTGCGCACGCCCTCACGGGTCAGGCGCGGGGACACCTCGAACTTGACCGTGATCTCCTTCGGCTCGCCGTCGTCGTCCGTCTTCGTCGTGACCTGCGCGTCAGCGCCGAACGTCTTCGCCATCTGCGTCCGGACACGCTCGGTCTTCTCATCCGCCTCGCGGTCGGTGACGGAGTCGTGCTCGGTGAGCCAGACCAGCCCGCGACGTTCGTTGTGCTTGGCGACGCGGTAGCTGATGCCGAACCGGGCTGCGGCGCGACGGCGGAGCTCGTTGACGAGCTCGATCGCGCTGACGTCGACGGCGGACGCCGTGTTGTACGAGAGCCGGAGCTTCCGCGGGGTGCCAACCCAGGAGCCCTTCCACGCTGCCGCACGCACGCGAGAGCGGTCGGGCTCGGGCCAGCCGAGGACGGTGTTGACGCTGATGAGGAACAGGTCGACCTGCTCGGCACGACGGGCGGCGCGCGTGTGGAAGACGATGATGCCGGCGACGGCCAGTACCGCCCCGATCCCGATGCCGACGGCGAGGCCGGTCGCCGAGACCGCCGCAGCGATCCCGGTGCCGACGAGGGCGAGCGCGACGATCGTCGCGACGCCGCCGAACCATCCTCCGCGTCTGGGCAGCCGGTCGATGCCGACAGCCCGGCTCACGCGCGGCTCCGCTTCTCCTGCGCTGCGCGGACCCGCGAACGCACCAGCAGCACCACGATCAGCACCACCAGTACCAGCGCGCCGGCGGCGATCGCGATCCGCGCCAGATCAAGGCCTGCACCGGTACCGATCGGGATCAGTACCCCCTCCGTGGCGAGCACGTGCGCCTTCACGAGCCAGGCTTGCGCGGTGGGTACGGCACTCGCGAGCAGCGTTGGTCCGATGACCACCGCGGCGATGATCCCGGCGAACCAGGTCCACATGTCGTCGTTGCTGTTCTGCACAGCGGCTCCCTTCATCGCGGACCGGTGTGGCCCTCACTGGTAAAGGGGTGACCTCGTCCGGGGGAACCGGGACAAATCAGTCGAGCTCAGGGGATCTCGGGCGCGGCGTATCGCTTCGACGCCCACGTGATCGGCGTCTGATAGGTGCCGGTGCTCGTCTCGTACTGACCGCCCGTGGGCTGGTTCGACGACCCGTCAGCGAAGGCGTGGATGCACCAGGTGAGGGTGCGGCCGGCAGCGACCGGGGAGACGGAGTCCAGGCCCGCGCATTCCGGGGAAGTCAGGGTGTTCGCGCTGGACAGCTGGTCCGCGCCGGGGTGCGTGGCGATCGTGAAGCGCGCCAGGTCGGAGGCGGTCAGCGCCGCGGTCGGTTCGACGTGCGTGCCGTCTTCGTCGACGACGCCGAGCACCGTCAGCGACACGGGCATCGTCCACACCGTGTCGTAGCCAGCGAGAGCGGAGCGCTGCTGCAGGACGGCAGCGACCTGGTCAGCGGGCAGCTTGGTGAGTTCGTCCATCGTGACGCGGGCGTACACGGTGTCCCCGTTCGCGGCGTCGATGGTGAGGGTGGCGGGCAGGCCCACCGAGAGCTGCGCACCGGTAGTGCTGAGTCGTGTGTTGAGCAGCTCCTGCAACTCCCGGTCGTCGGACCCGCTCGAGGCGGAGGGGACAGCGGCCGGGGCTGCGCCGTTCGTCTCAGGGTGCTGTGCGGTGGGCCGGTGCACGGCGATGACGACGATGGCGATGACGACCGCGGCGATCGCAGCGGCGACGAGGAGAAGCTTGCGCATGGTGGGGGCCTCGCTCAGGCGGCGTACGCGGTGCGGGCGGCGATGCCGATGCGGTTCCGGACCCGCGCGAGGCGCTTCCGGACGCCTTCGCTGGTGATGCCGAGATCCGCGGCGATCGCGGTGTGGCTCTCCTCGCCGAGGTAAGCACGGCCGAGCAAGGCGACTTCCTCCGTGGAGACCACGTGCGTGTCGACCGCCCAGGTCAGCAGGTTCGCGAGCTCGGACTCGGGGGAGGGCTCCGGCTCGGTCCATGCGCCGGCGACGTGCTCGAGGAC
Source organism: Curtobacterium sp. MCLR17_044 (assembly GCF_003234435.1). Taxonomy (NCBI): domain Bacteria; kingdom Bacillati; phylum Actinomycetota; class Actinomycetes; order Micrococcales; family Microbacteriaceae; genus Curtobacterium; species Curtobacterium sp. MCLR17_044. The sequence goes on from NZ_QKTC01000030.1 coordinate 15,794, forward strand.
CTCGTCCGTGACGCAGTTGGTGACGCCGGCGACGAGTCGGTCGTTCGCGGACGGCTTCGGTGCGATCACGCTGAGCGTGCCCATCGTCAGGTTCGCCATCACCCGGCTGTGAAGGTGCAGCTTGTACCGGCGGATGCTCTCCCACGCGGCACCGATCGCGATGTCGACCCGGTCGTTCCTGCTGAGCTCGTCGAGCGCGTGGACCCGGTGCGCCATGCTCCGCGCCGCCGGGATCAGCAGCTGCAGCAGCACCCGCTCAGCGATCCGGTCACCGGCGTGCGCCAGCTCGAGCAGCTCGTGCAGCAGAGCGTCACGGTCACCGTCGACGGTCCGACGAGCCTGATCGAGCATCGCGTCGGCGGTCATCGTGCCGTGACTGCCGAAGGCGTGCACACGGCCCGCGATCTCGTCCGCCCACTCCCGACGCAGCTTGCTGTCGAGCGAGAAAGCACGGTTGGTGATGGTGCTCATGAGAACCCCCGAGGTGAGACGAACCGTTGACTCGAACGACGGTCCTCACGCGGGAGGTACTGCCGGGGGTACCGGGAAACACGCTTCGGCGGCCGAGATGCCGGCTGTCACCTGGTCCCTCCACGAGGCGCATGAACACGGGGATCGGCGGAGGAACGGGCCTCAGAAAAATTGCTCGAGGAATTTGTCCCGGTCGACCCGATCGGGGGCACCCCTTTACAGGTGAGAGGCCATTTCCGGTCTCGCCATCGACGAAGGGACCGTGCGATGCCCACGCACGACGACGCAGCACCGCAGCTGCCCGACGGGATGCTCAAGGAGCTGAACGAGCACGCCCGAGTGCTCTCCGCCTACGACCAGGCACAGGACGTCGCACTCGATCTGCACGAGAAGCCGTTCAGCCCGGAGACCCAGGCGCGGGCGCTGCGTTACCTGCAGTCGCCGGAGTACCAGCGTGCGATCGACGCGGTCCGTGTCCGCGGAAGGAGCGCGTGATGAAGCTGCCGAAGAAGAAGACCCCGCAGCCGGCATCGACCGAGCCCGAAACCACCGCACAGGCCGCGCAGTGGACCAACGGTGGACGCCTCAGCGCGCGAGGCGTCACGATCGCGATCGCCGCCGCTCTCGTCTGCGGGCCGGCCGCACTGGCGCTGACCGTCCTCTCCGGCGGCGGCAGCTCCGAGGCCGCTCCCCGGGCAGTCAGCTCCGAGCAGGCGTCGCCGCTGCAGCAGTCCGCTGGCAGCTTCGCCGCCGGCTTCGTCGCAGCGTGGCTCGCCGCCGACCGCGACAACTCGTCCGCACTCGACGCCTACACGACGACCAACATCGAGCTGCCCAAGACCGGGTTCCAGTACCGCGATCTGGTCGTTGCCTCATCGACGACCACCCGCGACGGGCTCGCCCAGGTTGTCGTCGCGGCGAACGTGAAGGACGACACCATCGACGCCGACAAGGGCGACCAGTGGCCGCGCCGCTACTTCCAGGTCACCGTCACCGACGGCGGCAACAAGCTCAGCGCCGTCGGGCTGCCCGCCCCGGTCGCCGGCCCCCGGCACACCACCGACGGGGTCTCCCTCGGCTACGGCGAAACCATCTCCACTAGCTCCGCCGCCGGGAAGGCCGTCAACGCATTCCTCGCCGCCTACCTCACCGGGCAGGGCGACACGGAGCCCTACACCGCGCCCTCGAAGTCCATCCCCCCGATCGACCCGGCCCCGTACGCGTCCCTGTCGATCGGGACCCTCACCGCCACCACGACGCCGTCCGAGCACCCCACCGACGGCGCGACCGTGAACGTCTACGCGACCGTCACGGCGTCCAACTCCGTCGGCCAGCAGGTCACCGCCACCTACCCGATCACCCTCCGCGCACGCGCGGACCGATGGGAAGTGTCCGCGCTCGGTACCGCACCGACGCTCTCGAACTCCGACGCCGCTACCCCGGCGCCGTCGGCCACCCCCGCACCGACCGAAGGGAACTGACCATGTCCATCACCACCCTCGCCACCACCGCTGTCACCGGCGTCACCGACGCGACCACCCGGCTGACCGTCAAGACCGCCCTCGCCATCGGCGACGTCACCGGACCCGTCCTCGCCGGCGGGCTCGTCGACACCGCCAACGACCAGCTCAACCAGTTCAAGGCGCTCATCATCACCGCTGGTGTCGTCATCGGCCTCGTCGCGTTCTTCATGATCTCGATCAAGAAGGGCTGGGCGATGGGCGGCATCATCCAGGGCATCTTCGTCGGCGCGCTCATCGCCTTCGCCGTCGGCGGCGGCGGCACGATCTGGCTGGGCAACCAGCTCAAGGACCAGCTGGGGAGCTGATCCACGCCCATGTCCGAGCAGCACACTCCCACCGTCGCGCGGTTCTACACCGCTGCACGCCGTATCCCGGTTCTCATCGGCAAGATCAACGGCGCCCGCATCCCGGGCGGCCCGTACACGCTGACGCAGATCGTGGTCGGCGGGATCGTGCTGTGGATTGGGTACAAGACCGCCGGCCTCTGGGGCGCGGGCCTGTACCCGCTCGTTCGGATGACGGTCCTCGCTGGCATCGCCTTCGGCACCACCTGGGCGACCGGCAAGATCCCTTCCACCCGCCGCCGGCTCATGGACCTCGCGTCCGACTTCGGCACCGCGCTGTCGCTGCCGGATCTGGGCACCTACCAGGGCCGACGGATCAGCATCGCTCGCCCCCACCGAGTCGACGGGACTGTCCTCATGCAGCTGGAGCAGGGCGTCCAGATCGCGACCGCAGCCGCGCCGGTGGCGGTCGCGAAACCTGCTGCACCCGCCCTGGCGATACCGGCACCGGCACCGGCCGCAGTCGAGGCCGTAGCCGTAGCCGCACCAGCCACCGAGGCCGAGCTGCCCTCGAACGTCATCCCGCTCCGTCGTAGCTATGCGACCGGCGTCGAGCGCCTGCTCGAGCAGGCCCGTCGAAAGGAATCCCAGTGAACCGTCTGCCAGCAATCGCAATGACCGGGCACCTGATGTGGACCCGCAGCGGGACCGTGTGGGCCACCTGGCGGCTCAACGGGCTCGCGAAGGGCTTCGGGAGCAGCCAGAAGCAGGCTTGGTCGCAGGCATACCACCAGGATCTGTTCCAGTCGATCCGCGGGGAGTACCTGCTCCTCGGCCTCACCGCGGACCTCGACCCGATCTCGATCGTGAACCGCATGCTCGCCAACGTCGACATGAACGAGAGCCCGGCATGGGCGATGGAAACGATGCTCACCCTCGACGCACTCGCCGAGCGGCCCCTCGGCAAGCGGGAGTTCTGGCTGTGCGCGCCGCTCCGTGTCGGTGGCCCCGCAGCGACCGCCCGTCGCAGCGCTGAGGTCGCCGCACGCGACCTGCTCTCGCTGCCGATGCGCCCGCCGACGCCGAAGGAGATCCTCGCCGCACTCCAGGCTGCAGGCAAGATCGAAGAGCAGCTGCCCGCCGCGTTCGAGCCGCACCGCTCCACTGTCGCCGAACAGGTGTGGATCGCCGCGCACTCGCAGACCCGCGGCCTCGGTCTCGACCTCGCAGCTCCGGATCAGACCGGGCGCACCCTTGGCGGCGTCGCACAGCAGTACGGCGTCGACGAGCTCCCGCAGCGCGTCGCCTCCGCCGCCGTGTTCCCGAACCCGGTCATCGATGAGGGCGGCCAAAGCGACATCACGAACAAGCTCGAGAAGTTCGACCCGTTCTCCCGTCGCTACGTCAAGGTGCAGAACCTGCGGGAAGACAGCACGTCGTATCAGGTGCTCCTCGCCCTCGCCGGCACCCCGAAGGGCGGCTGGGAGACCCCCGCCGTTGACTGGGTCGGACGGATCGACGAGCTCGGCGTCGAGGCGGACTGGGCGCTCCGGCTCAGCGTCCTCGCCGGTCGCGACGCCGCCCGCCGCAACAAGCGCGCCGAGATCAATCTCACTGACCAGCTGGACCAGCAGGACGGGACCGCAGCGATCACCGGATCAGGCGGCGCCCTGTCGGAGACCGCCGCGACACTGGCTGAGTACCACGCGGCCCTGAACCGGTCGGACAAGGAAGTCGAGATCCAGGCGACGATGGTCCTCGCCATCGGTGCTCCCACCGCCGAGGAAGCACGAGCGCGCGCCCAGTTCCTGCAGAAGGACTTCAAGGGCATCGACTTCACGTTCGACATCCCACTCGGCGCGCAGGAGGCGCTCTGGTGGGGCATGCAGCCCGGCGTCCCGACCTCCCGCCAGGTGCGCGAGTTCGTCGAGATCACCTCCGGCGCGATGTTCTCCACGATGGTGCCGCTGACCTCCACCGACCTCGGCGACCCGACCGGGATGCTGTTCGCCCACAACGTCACCTCCGGGACCGAACGCCCGGTGCTGCTCGATTTCGAGTCGCACGTCCTCGCCGACGTCTCCGCATCGATCGCGTTCGCCGCCGAGCCCGGGGCGGGCAAGACGACCGCGCTCAAGAGCGTGCTCGGCGCCAACTTCGACCGCGGTGCCCGCATCGTGCTCATCGACCGCACGGTGCTCAAGGAGTACGCCAAGTTCGCCGAGACGCTCGCGAAGAAGCAGACCGCGGTGGTGGATCTCACCGATCCGCTCTGGTCGCTGGACCCGCTGCGGATCTTCGGCGCCCGCGAGGGCGCAGCTGCAGCGCAGACGCTCATGTCGGCCCTCCTCGGCGTCCCGGCGCGGTCCCGGGAGGGCGCACGGCTGTCGAAGGTGCTCGGCCCCGAGTACGCCACCGAGCACGAGCTCACATCGATGGGTGCCCTCTACCGGCACCTGCAGGAGCTCGGCAAGGGAGGCGACGACCAGGCCGAGACCCTCGCGGACCTGATGGGTCTCTACGTCGACAAGCACTTCGGGAAGGTGCTGTTCGATTCCGATCTGCCGGCGCTGGACCTGTCCAAGCGGGCGATCGCGTTCCTCACCCACGGCGTTGCGCTGCCCGAAGCGGACGAGATCAACAACCCGAAGCTCTTCGATGAGATGCCGATCGAGAAGCTCTTCGGTCGGGCGATGTACGCGCTGCTGGTGACCATCAGCCGGCAGGTGTGCTTCGCGGACGACAACGAGCTCGCCGTGTTCGCCGTCGACGAGGTCTTCCACGTCACCGCCTCGCCGGAGGGGCAGCAGCAGCTCAAGATCTTCTACCGCGACGGCCGCAAGCACAAGGCCGGCGTCGCCGTCGCCAGCCAGGACGCTCACGACTTCGGCGACGAGCTCTCCCGCGGCATGATCAAGACCCGCGTCGTGATGCGTCAGACCGACCAAGGGCTCGCCGCCGGCAATCTCGACTGGTTCCACGAAGGGCTCGGACAGGACCCGGCGATGGTCAACATCGTCACGAAGGATCTCTCCCCGATCGGCCCCGACGGGTACGTCGCCCCCGACCGCCGCGGCGAAGCGCTCTACCTCGACATCCAGGGCCGCATGGGCAAGATCCGCGTCGCCCTCCCGCAGGAGCCCGACCGTCGCAAGGCGGTGCTCTCCACGCCATCGAAGAGCGTCATCACGGAGGAACGGGTGTCCGCATGATCACCTTCGCCCTGTCCGGGTTCCGGACCGCTCGCGCTCGAGCCCGTCGGCTCTGGTGGTGGGCCTGCCGCCACCCCAAGACGGCGATGCTGCTCGCCCTCGTGCTCTGCTGGCTGATCTCGGCGATCCTCGCCGTGCCCGCCGCGTACGCCGACGGCTCCGCCAACTCCTCAGCCCCGCCCTACATGCCGCCGAGCGACCTCAAGGACTCCAACGGGGTCCCGCTGTGGCGATACACGATCCTGCCGCTCGACCGCGGCGACGTGTGGCACCCGCAGAAGACCGCGATCTCCTGGGTCATCGACCTGCTCTGGACCATCAACCTCGCGTGCTTCTCGTGGTGCCTCTGGCTGCTGTCGTTCCTGCTCGAGTTCACCTGGGTGGACTGGATCGCAACTCCGGTCGGCGCGATCGCCGACACCATCCAGTCCGTGCTGTCCCAGTTCGGATGGGCACCGGTCGCCCTCGCCGTCGCCGGCCTCGTCTTCGGCTGCGCTGTTGCGTTCGGCAAGTTCGCCAAGGGCGCCGTCGACCTCGGCGTCTCCGTCCTGTGCTTCGTCCTCGCCACCGGGGCCCTCGCCAACCCCGTCGCCGCACTGACCGGCGATCACGGCGCACTCACCTGGGCCGAGTCCACCGGCGCGAACCTCTCCGTCAGCGTGCTCTCCACCGACGGCGCCGACCCCACCGGCACCCCGGACAAGGACCAGGCGAAAGACCTGATCTCACAGTCGCTGATGGGGGGCCTGATCGACGTGTTCGTGCGCATCCCCGCGCAGGAGATCGCCTTCGGCCACGCACTGTCGGGGGAGTGCGACACCACCTTCACCCAGCAGATGAAGAACGCCTCCGCGTTCGACAGCAGCTCGACCAACGTCCGCGACGCCGTCGGCAAGTGCGACAAGGACGCTCAGGAGTACGTCACCCACCCGAGCACGTCCCAGATCCTCACGACGCTCTCAATCCAGGGAGGGAGCGGCACGCTGCTCCTCATCGCGCTGGCGATGGCGCTGATCACGATGATCGCCGTCATCTACGCCCTGATGAACGCCTCGAAGCTGATGGTCAACGTCTATGCCGCCATGTTGCCCGGCGTCGCCCGTGAGGCGCTCTGGCGCTCGTGGGTCGGGATGTACGTCGGGGCGTTCTCCCTCGCGGTGTCGATCGTCATGCTCGCCGCGTACCTCAAGATCCTCGGGTCCGTCATGAAGGCCGTCTCCGACGCGGGCCTGTCGATCGTCGCGCAGACCACGGTCATCGACATCTTCGTGATCGCCCTGATCATCACGCTCTTCTGGGCCTTCTTCGCAGCCCGCCGATCGGGGAAGAACCTCGCGAAGTGGCTCGCGACGCTCGGCAACCGAGTCGGCTCGGGCCAGCGGCAGCCGCTCTCGCCGATCAAGGCCGAGACCCTCCGCACCGCCGGCCGGTACGCCGCGAACCGGCTCTCCCGGCCCCGCCCGAAGCCCGAGCTGCCAGCGGCGCCGGCACCGAGCCCGCTCGACGCTGGACACCTCACCGCGACACCATCCGCTCGGCGCCCCGGCGGCGCCGTCTCCACCGCGGTTCGCTCCGCCGCGACGGCGGGGCAGCTCGTGGCCGCAGCATCCACCGGCGGCACCTCCGCCGTCGCGATGAAGGCGATGCAGATCGGCGGTAAGAAGGTGCTGCAGCGCCAGGCCCTCAGCACGATCCCCTCCGTCGCGGGCAAGGTGCTCGACCGGAAGGTGGCGCACGGCGGCGTCGCGCAGGCCCCCGGCCGCACCTCCAGCGCATCCATCCCCGGTCCCCGCCCGGTATCGACTCCCGGCGCCGGCGCCGTCCCGTTCGGCCGCCAGATCGTGGTCGACCCGTCCGGAGTCGGGCGAATCGCACCAGCAAGCACCGACAGCAGCGGCGTGTACCGCATCACCCGCGCCCGGCCGGCGCAGGTCGCACAGTCGCCCGTCCGAGCAGCCCTCGAACGTGCCGCCCAGGCGGCACAGACCGGAGCGTCCGTATGAACAAGAAGGTCGCCGCGATCGTGGCCGCAGGCCTGGTCGTCGTCCTCGTGCCAGTCCTGGGTATCACTGGCCTGGTAGTCACCAGCTCCCTGCAGCTGCTCACCGGCTCACCGGCCGCGCTCGGCTGCACCGCCCCCGGGACCGGAGGGGGTGGGGGTACCACCACGGCCAGCGGCACGACGCCCGTCGACGCCGGCGACGGCAAGACGGTGAAGTTCACCCGAGAGCAACGCGGCAACGCCGGCACGATCATCGCCGTTGGCCGTGGCCTCAACGTCCCCTCCCGCGGCATCCAGGTCGCGCTCATGACCGCGCTGCAGGAGTCTGGCCTGCGGAACCTCGATCACGGAGACCGGGACTCGGTCGGGATCTTCCAGCAGCGCGCCAACTGGGGCTCGCTCGAAGAGCGCCAGGACCCGACGTACGAAGCCAAGGCGTTCTACGGCGGCCCGCTCGGCCCGAACCACGGCACTCCCAAGGGCCTGCTCGACGTCGCGAACTGGCAGGAACTCAGCCTCAACGACGCCGCCCAGGCCGTGCAAATCTCCGGGTTCCCGAAGGCGTACGCGAAGTGGGAGACCGCAGCAGCGTCGCTCATGAGCGACCAGGGCGTCACCGTCACCGCAGACACCGTCTCCCAGGCCACCAGCAACGGCGGCGGCTGCTCCAGCGGCGGTGGGAGCGGTGACAGCGGGGGTGGCGGAACCGAGAACGCGTCCTGGTCCGCGCCGAACGGCAAGACCGGCGCCGACATGGTCGCCTACGCCGAGCAGTACGTCGGGAAGGTGCCGTACTCCGGGGCGTGTGGTTCCGCCGGCAGCCCCACTGCGGGATGGTGCTGCACCGGATTCGTCTACTACATGTATCACCAGGTACTCGGCGTCGATTTGCCCAGCACCGTCGTCTCCGGCCAACTTGCCCAGGCACACCAGATCCCCGCATCGGAGGCCCAAGCGGGCGACCTGATCGCCTGGGTAGGGCACCACATCGGGATCTACGACGGGAAGGGAGGGCTCATCCACTCGCCGGACTGGGGCCGCAAGCTCACACACGCGAAGAGCTACCAGTTCACCATCGGCGGCACCGGACCCACCTTCTGGCGCGTCAACGCGATCGGCGACGGAACGTGGTGAGATCGGGCCGGCGCCGAGGGCGAAAGGGACGCGGCAACCGGCTCCCTCCTAAGCAACGTCGCCGCATACGGAACAATGACCCCATGGCCCCGAACCACGACGCGCGCGCAGACGAGCGCACCGCCGCCGCGCGGGCCATCGGGTTCTCCGAGATGCGTGCACGCATCCTCGCGATCGCGTTCCGAGACGGCTTCTGCACCGCCGCCGGACTGATGCGCGAACTCGGCATCAGCCGCAGCAACGTCAACGCCCACATCCGCCCCCTCGTCGAAGCACACATCCTCGACCCCCAGCCAGACCCCGACTTCCAGCACGGCCCCAAGGGCGGAACGCCTCCGCTGCGCTGGTACATCAACGCTTCGGCCTTCGACGCGGCACTCGATGAGTACCGCAACCGCATCCGCGGAACCCACTGAACCTCTCAGCAACCTGATCGATGTGGCTCTTGCACATTTTGTTGCACTAGCTAGACTGACCGTTGCACCCAGCAATTTCGGGTGCCGTGGGGTACCTCGGGGGCGTTGTTTCGAACGAATTTGTCCCGGTTGCACCTCTCGAACGCACCTCCTATAGGTAGAGGCAGTCGTCGGAAGGACAGACACGTGGCTACAGCGACCGGAACCGCCGGAGATCTCCCCATCCGGGGTGAAGCCGGTGCAATCGCCCCCGTGCGCACCCGACGATCGTGGGTGTACGCGGCCGGCGCGGCCGCGCTCATCATCGTTGGCGGTGTCGCGAGCGTCTTCATCTACTCGACGTCCTCGCACACCCAGCAGGTGTTCGTCATCGCCAAGAGCGTCGACCGCGGCGACACCATCACCAAGGACGACCTCACCACGATCGACGTTGCCGCCGGCCAGCGCACCGCCGGCGTCGCGGCGACCGACTCGAGCAGCCTCATCGGCAAGGTCGCCACGGTCGATCTCCCAGAGGGCAGCCTCGTCACCCGCTCTGCAGTCGCTTCGGCGCTCCCCGTCCCGGGCGGCCAGGCGCTCGTCGGGCTCTCGCTCAAGCCAGCGCAGCTTCCGGCGCAGCAGCTCGTCGCTGGGGACCGCATCGAGGTTGTCCCCATCGCCGCAACGGACGGCTCCGGCTCCGCCGTGAAGAGCAACGCAGCGCCCATCCAGGGCGTCGTCTCCGCGTCCCGGACCAGCCAGTCCTCCGGCACGACGATCGTCGACGTCTACATCAACGCGAAGAACGCCGCCGACGTCACCAGCCGCGCCGCAGCCGGCCAGGTCGCCATCTACCTCGCAGCGGCGGAGGACTGACATGGCCGTTCACGCCTTCGCCTCATTCGCAGGCTCTCCCGGCGTCACCACCGCGGCGTTCGCGTTCGCGGTGCACTGGCCTCGCCCGGTGATCGTGTTCGAAGCCGAGACCGCCAACGCCACCTCCGCCATGACGGGGTTCTTCCGTTCAAACCTGCACCCGAGCGCCGGGGGCCTGGACAAGGTCGCCGTCGCCTACTCCCGCAACGTGCTCACCTGGCAGGACCTCATCACGCCCGAGAGCGGGCTGTCGATCGCCGTGCACGAACTCCCCGACCTCCCGCAGGCAATTCCCGCCCTGCCCAACGGACACCGGATGTGGGTCGTCCCCGGCTTCCACAAGCTCAGCATCGTCGACGGCGTCCGCCGCATGTGGGCGCGCTTCCCGCACCTCTTCCGCGCCATCAGCGAAGCCGGCATCGACGTGATCGTGGATCTCGGACGGATCGCCCACGAGGACATCCGACTGCCCCTGCTCGACTCCGCAGACCGCGTCACCGTCTTCTCCGAAAGCACGATGGTCGACCTCAACCGGATCTACCGCCGCGCCGAACTCCCCGACTTCGCCGAGCGCCTGCAGGGCGTCGGCCGTGCGGAGAAGTACCGCCTGGTCCTGACCGAATCCCGCTACGAAGCCATCCCCGCCAGCGACTTCGGCCGCAACGTCCTGCCCGTACTCGCCGAGCTTCCCTGGGACCCCGATGGCGCCGCTGTGTTCTCGCTCGGCCGCCCCGACGCCAAGCCCCAGCGCAACGCCTACCGCCAGGCAGTCCGTCGTGCAGTCTCCGCCCTCGACGAACAGACCACAGCAGATCTTGACCGGAAGGTGGTGGGCTGAGTGGCCGACGAGCAGACCCCCCAGATCAGCATCAGCCAGCGCCCGTTCCTGGCCGACCTCGCGGCAGACCCGAACATCGCGCCCACCAGCCCGGAACCCACCGAGCCCGGCCGCGCAGACGGCCGCGCGCACCTCTTCGCTGCCGCCAGCGGCGCCCGACTGCACCTGGTCGAGCCGATCCCCGCCTCACCCGAGCAGCTCGAGCAGCCGAACGAGCTCCCCGCACCGCTCCCCGAGTTCATGCGACGCGATCGCACCCGAGACTCGCTCGTGGAGACCCACGATCGCGACGCCGACGACGTCAACTGGCGGCTCGTCGACGAGCACGTCAAGGAGCTGAACCTCCTGGACTCCGCGACACGCTCCCGAGCAGACTTCGACGTCGCGATCGCCTCCGTCGGCCCAGAGACCGAGTTCGAGGAAGAGGCGCTGGCTGAGATGCGCCGGCGCACCGAACGGCACGTGCAGTACGAGGTCGTCAACCACGGCCCCGACCACGACTGGGACATCGGCCGCATCGAACGGCACGTCCAAGCGATGTTCGACACCGCATTCCGGTACGGCCGGTTCCAGCAGTTCCTGCGGGAGCCCGACGTCGAAGACATCACCGTGGTCGGCTACGACAACGTCATGGTCACCAAGACCGACGGCCGCCGCGAAGCGCGCCGCCCGATGGCCGAGAACAACGACGACCTCCTCCGCATGGTCGCTGACCTGGCCTCCGCCCGCGGACGCGTGTTCGCCCGCCCCAATGGCCACATCGACCTCGACATCGGCGGCGTCCGGTTCTCCGGCACCGGGTCCGCGATCACCTCGCTGCCGGACCTCACCTTCCGAAAGCACAACCTCGTCGACATCGACCTGGCCGACATGGTGGCGCTCGGATCGCTCCCGAAGGCCGGCGCCGGCATCCTCAGCGCCGCCGTCGAAGCGAACCAGTGCATCCTCGTTGCCGGCTACCCCGCCGCCGGCAAGACGACCTTCCTCCGCGCCCTCATGTCCGCGGTGCACCCCGATGAGAAGATCGCGACGATCGAGACGGAGCGCGAGCTCTACCTCGGCAAGAACCCGGAACGGCACCGGCAGGTCACCGATCTGCAGTACCTGCCGTCGACCGTCGGCACCGGCGACCTCGCCGTCCCGTACAGCCTCGAGGACGCGTTCCTACAGTCGCTGCGCGTCTCCGCCCAGCGCATCCTCTTCGGCGAGATCCGCGGCCCAGAAGGACCCGTCGCGATCAAGGCGATGCTCGCCGGCAAGGGGTCCCTATCGACGATCCACGCCCGGAACGCCAACGACGCCCTCCACCGCTTCGCGGACGTTCTCATGAGCGAACAGGGCCTCAGCAGCGACATCGTGCCGCTGCGCCAGATCCTCCGCACGATCCAGATCGTCGTGTACCTCGACACCATCCCGAACGGCGACGGCACCCGCCGCCGCATCGTCTCGGAGATCGCCGAAGTCATCCCGAAGCCTGGCGGCGACGGGCAGACGCCGCTGGCCTCCGCACTGATCAAGTGGAACTACGACCGGGAGATCTACGAGAAGCACCGCCCGTCGCCCGAGCTCGAGCAGACCTTCCGCCGCAACGGGCTCAACCCCGAGATCCTGTGGGAGGAATGATGGCGCTCCTCGCAGCTCTCGCCGGCGCCGTCTTCGTCACCGGCATCATCCTGCTCGTCCGCGCGTTCCGCCCCGCGCCGCCGAAGCCGATCTCGAAGAAGAGCTCCGGTCCGACCCTGGCGCAGCGCTGGAAGGCGGTGTCACGCCGGACGAAGAACACGATCATCCTCGGCCTCATCGCCGGCGTCGCTGCAGCCGCGATCTCCGGCATCATTCTGCTGTTGATCATCGTGCCCGCCGCGGTCATCGGCCTGCCGCTGCTGCTCGGCAAGCAGGACACCCGGGAGCGGGATCTCCTCTCCGCGCTCGAGGCGTGGACCCGCTCCCTGGCATCCACGGCGGAGACCGGCGAGTTCACCCTCCGCGAGGTCGTCGACGTCACCAGAGCCTCCACGCCGGCGATCATCCGCGTTCCCGTTGACCGCCTCGCAGCCCGCATGAACGGCTCCTGGTCCAGCTCCGCAGCGCTCCGAGCGTTCGCCGACGAGCTCGACAACCCGTGGGCCGATGAAGTCACCATCTACCTCATCCAAGCTGCTGAGTTCAGCTCTGGAGGCCTCGCCACGGCCCTCGACGGTGTCGCCGACAACCTCGCCGTGCAGACCGCGATGCGGTTCGAGATCTACAACGAGCAGGACAAGCCCCGACGCACCATGCGCACGATGACGCTCATCGTCGGCATCGTGCTCGTCGGCATCGTCCTGTTCTCCCACACCCCGCAGATCGCGACGTACCGCACCCCCGTCGGGCAGGTCCTGCTCGCCGTCATCCTCGCTGGCTTCGTGGCCCTGCTGATCTGGGCCAAGTCCCTTACGCGCACTCGTCCTGAGCCGCGCATCATCATCACCGACACGGAGGCGCGCCGATGAACCCCGCACTCCTGGCGTTCCTCCCCGGCGCGCTCGTGGGAACCGGCCTCGCCGTGTTCCTGCTCACCCGAGCGCCCCGCACGATCCGCGTCGACGACGCCCTCGCCCGCCTCGGCGACGTCAACACCGTCACGGTCAGCGCCGCCGGCCGCCAACCCGGGTTCGAGCGAGCCGGCAGCTGGCTCCACCAGCACCTGCCCAACCTCCCCGGCCTGTCGGCACCGACCAAGCAGCTCGACCTCCTCGAAATGCCCGTCGCGAAGTTCTACGGCGAGAAGCTGCAGCTGGCCGTGTTCGGGTTCCTCGCGCCGCTGGTGCTGCCGTTCCTGTTCCAGCTCTTCACCGGGCACTTCTTCGCGCTGCCGCTGCTGCTCTCACCCGTGGTCGCGCTCATCCTCTGGAACTCCCCAGACGCCAGCGTCCGCGCACGGGCCAAGGCGGCACAACGCGAGTTCACCCGGTTCGTCACCGTCTACCTCGAGCTCGTCGCGGTCGCGCTCCTCGGCGAAGTCAACGCCGACAACGCACTCAAGTCCGCGGCGAGCGTCTCGGACTCGTGGGTGTTCAAGCGCATCCGCCGCGAGTACCAGGTCGCCGAGCTCAGCCGAGTCTCCAAGTGGGACGCACTCGCTCGCCTCGGCGACGAGGTCGACGTACCCGCCCTGGTCGAGATGGCGCGCATGATGCGCCTCGCCGAAGCCCGCGTCGGGCTCCGCAGTCAGCTGCGGGCGGCTTGCAACAAGCTCCGCCGCCAGGTCGCAGCCGACGACAAGGATGCAGCCGAGCGCGTCACCTCCAGCATGGGCTGGCCGGTCGCGGTCTCGCTCCTGCCGATCATCCTCATCACGATGACCCCTGCCGTTCTCCAGCTCCTCACGACCACCACCTGACCACCGAAAGGAACCCACCATGAACCGCATCCGCACCGCCGTTCTCCGTCGCACCGTCACCCTGCAGGCCGATCTGCAGGAGCGTCTCGACAAGCTCACCGAAGACGCCGAGGCCGGCCTCGAGGACTCGGCCTGGAAGGCGATCTGGGTCGTCTCCGGTGCCGTCGCCGCGCTCGCGATCGCCGGCACCATCGTCGCCTGGGTCAACGGCTACCTCGGCAAGCTCCCGGGCTGAGCCCGCACACCCACACCGCGACCGGCACCAGGAAGGGAGGAACCATGCAGCGCATCATCGCGATCGCACGACGACTGCGGACCGACGAAGACGGCTACGCAGCGTCAGCGATCATCGCGCCCGTGATCTTCCTGCTGCTGTTCACGGCGCTACAGGGCGCGCTCTGGTACCAGGGCACCAACGTCGCCCAGAACGCCGCCGTCGCGGCGTACAACGACGCCCGTGCCTACGAGTCCACCACCGGGGCCGGTCAGGCCTCGGCACGGCAGGTGCTCGACCAGGCCGGTGGGTTCCTCCAGCACAGCAACGTGACGGTGAACCGATCCGCCGACACGGTCACGGTCGACGTCACCGGCCAGGCCGTGTCGATGATCCCCGGCGTGCAGATGCCGCCAGTTCATCGCACGATCACCGGCCCGGTCGAGCGATGGGTGCCGGCACCATGATGAGGACCATCCGACGCATCCTCCTCGATGAGCGCGGCGACCTCGAGGATCTGCCCCCCGTGACGATCATGATGATCGTCGCGCTGATCCCGATCATCGGAGTCGTGGTCTTCCTCGGCCGGTACGGGCTCACCGACAACAGCGTGCAGTCCGCCGCGTTCGCTGCTGCGCGGGACGCTTCCATGTCGAGAGGGACCGACGCCGTCCCGCACGCCAAGGAAGCCGCGCAGCTCGCGCTCGGTGACAACGTTCACTGCGCCTCGCTCGATGTCGCGATCGGTGGCAACGGGCTCAGCACCGGTCTCGGGCAGACGGGGACCGTCACCGCGACGATCACCTGCCGCATCAACACCGCGGACCTGTCCGTCCCGTTCATCCCCGGCTCGATGACGATCACCAAGACCGCCTCAAGCCCTGTCGACCCCTACCGAGAGCGGTGAGCACATGAAATTCATCCCGATGATGGTCATCCTCGCCATCGCCATGATGGTCATCGGGGGCGCCGTTGTCGACGGCGACGGGAAGACGCAGACCCTGCAGCAAGCCCTCACCATCGCGCAGGGCGCCGCCCGCGCCGGCACCAACGCGGCCACGGGCAACTCCGTCAACGGAGACGCCTTCAACCTCAGCCCCGACGCCGCCGTCACCGCGGCGGAGAACTACATCAACGCCGCCGGCGTCCACGGCAGTGCCAGCATCATCGACAACCAGGTGTACGTCACCGTGGAGCAGACGTACACGCCGAAGATCCTCGGCGGTTTCGGTGTTGGCCCCATGCCGGTCCACGCAACAGCATCCGCCCGCCTCGTCGACCACTAGCGAACAGGAACACGACATGACCATCAACCCAAGGCTCGCCCCAGTTGCCGCGGTCGCGATCGGCGCGCTCGTCTTCCTCGCCGGCTGCACCAGCACCCCCGCAGCGGACCCGACCGCGAGTTCGAGCAAGACCACCACGCCCACTCCGACACCTACCGGGTACAGCCCGATCACCAAGCCCGGCAGCGTGGATGCCCCGAAGGACCAGAACGCAGCTTGGCAGGGTGCATCCGCGACGGTGAAGGACTTCATCGCTGTGCAGTACGAGATCCAGCACGACACTGGCGCCAACCCTGCCCGGATTGACAAGTTCGCTATCGGCACCGCACGTAAGTCCGTGCACACCGTTGCCGACCAACTCGCTCAGCAGAAGGTCACTGTCTACGGGGCGCCGAAGTGGACCGCCGACGCCGCCGCATCAACGTACGGAGCGCTGATCGACCACGACGGGAAGCAGATCCCCAACGGCACCGTCTACGTCGTCGGGTGCTTCGACACCTCCGATCAAGTGTCCAAGAAGTCGGATGGGTCGATCGCTCCGAAGTCCGCAACGGTTCGTTTCCCGGTGCAGTTCAAGACGCAGTACATTCCCGACCGCAAGGCCTGGGAGGTCGCCGAAGGCAAGAACATCACGGGGGATGGAGCGCCGACATGCTGATCCGCAAACGCTCCCGACTTGCGGCGACTCTCCTCGCATTCGCTGTCGCACTCTCAGTCCTCAGCGCCTCACCCGCGCTCGCGGATGGCAGCGGAGGATGCTCCACCGACCCATTCAGCCCGATCTGCAGCGTTGGGGTCGGTATCCCTGGCGGTGGCGGTGGCGGTGGCGGTGGCGGTGGCGGCAGTGCTCCGGCACCTACGCCCGGGAGTGACGACGGCGCACCGGCAGGCTTCACACCCGGGCCAAAGAAGTGCTCCTATGACGGCAAGGACGTCCCGTGCAAGAGCGATGACGGCTGGTGGTCCAACACAGGAAGCTGCACCGGGTACGTCAAGCTCAGTGACCCCCAGCCGGCCCCGGAAGCTGGCGAGTCCGCCGCCACCGGCGCCTGGTACACCTGCACATGCCCCGGCCTCGACGACGCGGGACGTGACTGCTTCGGCGGGACCTTCTGGTCCAACACCCCGCCCGCCGGCATCAACCGGTACACGCCCGCGCAGGCTGCCGCGGCACTGGTGAAGACCTTCCAGCTCAAGGGCGTCGACATCGGCATGGCCCCGGCCAGCAAGACGCATACCGATGACCCTGCCGGTACCGCGCCGTACCGCCGCACCTGGGTCGGCATCCCCGTCTGGCTCTGGGTTGAGAACCCGCAGCCGCTGACGTACGGCCCGTACTCCAAGACCGCGACCATCGGTGGCGTCACCGTCACCGCCACCGCGTCGGTTTCCGGAGTCACGTGGTCCAGCGGCGACGGCCAGACCGTCAACTGTGGTGCCGGTACCGCGTTCAACCAGGCCGCGATGGGTAACCAGGTCGCAACTGACTCGCCGACCTGCGGGTTCCGGTACACGCACACCTCCAAGGGCGGCACCTTCCAGGTCAACGCCACCAGTCACTGGACGGTGAACTGGACCGGTGGTGGCACCGACGGCACGATCGCCGTCCGCGACACACAGAGTTCCACCGCGGTCCGCGTCGGCGAGCTCCAGAGCGTCAATACCGTTCCCGACGGCGGCACCTACGGATGACGTCCACACAGGAGCGGCCGAGTGCGGAAAAGCCCGCGCTCGGCCGTTCTGGCGGCCTGTTCCGACGCGGCTCCGGTGTGTCGGGTGGCCGTCTTCCTACACTGATGCCACCCGCACGGGGGACAGAAAGGCAGCACCATGCGTAGGTTCATCACCGGTTTCGGCGCTCTCATCGCGATCGTCGCCGTCCTCGTGGGCGTCCCGATCGTGCTCGTCATCGCCGCGGGCAACCCGCTCCCCACCGGCGCCCAGCTGCAGAGCGTCATCACGCTCACACCGGACTACGGCAACACGATCCTCCTGACCAAGCTGCTGCCCTGCGCCGGCTGGGTCGCCTGGGTCCTCTTCGCGGTCCCGTTCCTCATCGAGCTCGCCGCCACCATCACCGGACGCCCGACCAAGAAGCGTCTCCCGATCTTCCGCGGTCAGCAGCACGTCGCCGCGGCCCTGATCGCCGCCGTGCTCGTCATGTTCGCCGGCGGCACGATGATCGGCACTGCCCAGCCCGCCAACGCCGCGCCCGCCCCCGTCGCCACGGTCACCTCGCAGCCAGCCGAAGCTCCCGCC
>NZ_QKTC01000031.1:0-30085 GCF_003234435.1 Curtobacterium sp. MCLR17_044
GGCCTGGGCGGAGGAGATCCCGAACGCGGCACCGCCGAGGACGAGGGCGCCGGTCGTGGCGAGGGTGATGGAGGTCTTGAGGCTCTTACGCATCGTGATCAGTCCTTTGCTCTGGAGGCGCTCCGGCCGGTGGCCGAATGTGCACTGTGCACACACTGAGTACCGGCCAACTGTGACCGGAGAGCGCCCTGGGCTTTTGCCCTGTGCAAGTCATTCGGCGCCCCCGCCCGAACGGTTTGGGACGAGTTTCCTGAGGTGCCGCAACCCGGTGTTTCGTACCGTGTACCCATGGCTCCAGCACACATCTCCACCACCGACCGGCTCCGGGCGGTCGACGCCTGGTGGCGCGCCGCCAACTACCTGACGGTCGGGCAGATCTACCTGCTGGACAACCCGCTGCTCAGCCGGCCGATCGAACCCGACGACGTCAAGCCGCGGCTGCTCGGCCACTGGGGCACCTCCCCCGCACTGAACCTCGTGTACGCGCACTGCAACGCGCTGATCACAGAGACCGGGCGCGAGTTCCTGTACATCTGCGGCCCGGGGCACGGCGGGCCGGCGATGAACGCGAACGCCTGGCTGGACGGCACGTGGAACGAGCTGTACCAGGACGTCGACCTGCAGCGGTTCTTCCGCCAGTTCTCGTTCCCCGGCGGCATCCCCTCGCACGCCGCCCCGGAGACCCCCGGCTCCATCAACGAGGGCGGTGAACTCGGCTACTCGCTGTCGCACGCCTACGGTGCGGCGCTCGACAACCCGGACCTCGTCGTCGCGTGCGTGGTCGGTGACGGTGAGGCCGAGACCGGTCCGCTCGCCGGTTCGTGGCAGGCGCACACGTTCCTCGACCCGGTCTCCGACGGCGCCGTGCTGCCGATCCTCAACCTCAACGGCTGGAAGATCGCGAACCCGACCGTCCTGGCCCGCATCCCCGACGAGGACCTCACCGCGTACTTCCGCGGGCTCGGCTACGACCCGATCGTGGTCGACTCCCGCCGCGTCGACGACGACCCGTACGCGGTGCACGCCCTGTTCGACGGTGCCCTGCGACGTGCCCTCGCCGGCATCGACGACATCCAGGCCGCTGCCCGGGCCCAGGCCGCCCGTGCCGCCGCGGGGCAGCCCGCCGGTGCCGCGGACCTGCGTCCGCGCTGGCCGATGATCGTGCTGCGCACCCCGAAGGGCTGGACCGGCCCGAAGGAGGTCGACGGCGAGCAGGTCGAGGGGACCTTCCGGGCACACCAGGTGCCGCTGCCCGCGGTGCGCGAGGACGACGGCCACCGTGCGCAGCTCGAGGAGTGGATGCGCTCGTACCGCCCCGAGGAGCTCTTCGACGAGGACGGCCACCCGGTCGGCATCATGACCACGATCCGTCCGACCGGTGACGAGCGGATGAGCGCCACCCCGCACGGCAACGGCGGTCGGCTGCGGACCGCGCTCGACCGGCCGCCGCTCGAGCCGTACGCGGTCGAGGC
Source organism: Curtobacterium sp. MCLR17_044 (assembly GCF_003234435.1). Classification (NCBI taxonomy): domain Bacteria; kingdom Bacillati; phylum Actinomycetota; class Actinomycetes; order Micrococcales; family Microbacteriaceae; genus Curtobacterium; species Curtobacterium sp. MCLR17_044. Next base: position 1,473 of record NZ_QKTC01000031.1, read on the forward strand.
CGGTTCCACGGCGTCGGCCACGGGCACGCTCGGCCCCTGGCTCGCCGCACTCATCGAGAAGAACGCCTCGACCTTCCGGCTGTTCGGCCCGGACGAGACGATCTCGAACAAGCTCGACGCGGTCTTCGACGTGACCTCGCGCGTCTGGCGAGCCCAGCGCGCCGCAGGCGACGAGCACCTCGCCGCACGCGGACGGGTCACCGAGGTCCTGTCCGAGCACCTGCTGGAGGGGATGCTCGAGGGGTACGTGCTGTCCGGTCGGCACGGGATGCTCAACACCTACGAGGCATTCGCCCACATCATCGACTCGATGGTCGGGCAGTACGCCAAGTGGCTGGAGTCCTCGACCGACATCGACTGGCGCGTGCCGGTGTCCAACCTGTCGCTCCTGCTCTCGTCGCACGTCTGGCGACAGGACCACAACGGGTTCTCCCACCAGGACCCCGGGTTCCTGGACGTCGTCGCGTCGAAGCAGCAGGACCTCGTCCGGATCAAGCTGCCGGCCGACGCCAACACGCTGCTCGCCGTCGCCGCGCACGCGATGGAGACCACGGACCGCATCGAGGTGATCGTCGCGGGCAAGCACCCGGAGCCGGTCTTCCTGTCCCTCGACGACGCGGTCGCGCACGCGCAGGCCGGACTCGGCGTGTGGGACTTCGCCGGCACGGAGCAGGCCGTCGGGAAGGTCGACGTCGTGCTCGCCTGCGCCGGTGACGTCCCCACGGTCGAGGCGATCGCCGCCACCGACATCATCCGGAAGCACGCTCCCGGCGTCGGGGTCCGCGTGCTCAACGTCGTCGACCTGCTGGCGCTCGGTGACCCGCGCAAGCACGAGCACCCGATCCCGGACGAGCAGTACGACGCGCTCTTCCTGCCCGGCACGCCCACGGTCTTCGCGTTCCACGGGTACCCGACCCTCGTGCACCAGCTGACGTACCGCCGGAACGGGCACGACGACCTGCACGTGCACGGGTTCCTCGAGCAGGGCACGACGACCTCGCCGTTCGACATGCTCATGCGCAACGAGATGGACCGCTTCGCCCTGGCCCACGACGCCCTGACGCGGGTGGACGCCGAGGCGCACGCCGACCTGCTCACGAAGCTCTCCGAGGCGCGTGACGCCGCGCGGACGTTCGCGTACACGAAGGGCGAGGACCACCCGTCCCTCGCGGGCTGGGAGTTCGCGGGCTGGCCGCAGGACGAGCCCGCCAGCGGCGGGACCGGCGGCGACCCGGGTGCGGGCGAGACCGAGGCGGCCGCGCCCGGCAACTGACGCACTCCTCCACAGGCCTGGAGGCCCGGAGCGCCGTCCACAGGACCGGTCACGCCCGCCGCGTGGCCGGTTCCGTGCTGTCAGGGTTCCGGCATGGACATCGGCTGGATCAGCGCGCTCGTGTCGGTCACGAGCGCGACCGTCGCGCTGGGTGCGCTCGTCGCCTCGGTGCTCGACGGGCGCGCAGGACGGCGAAATGCAGAGTTCTCGGTGCACCGCGACCTGTGGTGGCAGCGTTGGTCGTGGGTCGCCGACCGGGCGACCTCGGACGACGAAGGACAGCGCGCGGCCGCCGGTGTGATGTCGGTTGCGCTGGTGACCCGCAGTTGGACGACCGCGGACGACCGCTGGGTCGGCCAGGCACTCGACGACCTGACCGCAGCGACGATCGAAGGAGCGAACGATGATCTCGAAGCTGAGTGACAAGGACTTCAAGCGCTGGCTCGACGGACGTGAACTGACGACGCCCGCACTGCTGGCGGACCCGCACTACGGGCCCATGATGCGGGCGAAGGGCGCCGAGGAAGAGCTCCGTCAGGCGCGCATCGAATGGCGCGAACGCCAGGAGCGCGCACGGGCGCGGAAGCTCAAGTACGAGGCGTCCTTCGGTGAGAGCTGAACCGATGCCCTGCGAGCCTGCCACGCTGGGACCGTGACCGAACTCGTCATCCCGGCCCCGAGCCTCCCGACCGTGCCCACGACGACGGGCGCGCGTTTCCCCGTCCGCCGTGTGTTCTGCGTCGGACGGAACTACGCCGCGCACGCCCGCGAGATGGGCCACGACCCGGACCGCGAGCCGCCGTTCTTCTTCACCAAGCCGGCAGACGCGGTCGTGGTCGACGGGGCCGACACCCCGTACCCGCCGCTGACGCAGCAACTGGAGCACGAGGTCGAGCTCGTCGTCGCGATCGGCACCGGCGGCACGGACATCGCCGTCGCCGACGCCCTCGCACACGTCTGGGGGTACGCCGTCGGGATCGACCTCACCCGCCGCGACCTGCAGGCCGAGGCGAAGCGACTCGGGCGCCCGTGGGACACGGCCAAGGGCTTCGACGCCTCGGCACCGATCGGCGTGCTCACCCCGGCGGCCGAGGTCGACCCGACCAGCGGGGCGATCGAGCTGACGGTGGACGGGGAACTCCGGCAGTCGGGCGACCTGACCGACCAGATCTGGTCGGTCGCCGAGACGATCGCGGCGCTGTCACGGTCCGTGGCGCTCGCGCCCGGCGACCTCGTGATGACCGGCACTCCTGACGGTGTCGGCGTGCTCGAACGCGGCGCCGTGCTCGTCGGCACGATCGCCGGCGTCGGCGAGGTCCGGACCCGGATCGTCTGAAGCACGTGTCGGCGATGTGTCGACGGGCTGGGAGCGTTCGCAGGCAGCACAGGTAAGTCTTGGGCATCGTCGCGGGTGGGGCCCGCGGCGGACACGGGGCGGCGCATCGCGACGGGGCGACGCGGACACCTCGGGACTGCCGGAGGTACCACCGTGCTGGAACACGACCTGCTCGCCACGTCCTGGACGTGGGCGGGCGACGAGAGCATCCGCGACCGCGTGCACGCCGTCGGCGCCGCCGGGTTCGCCGGTTTGTCGCTGTCCCTCGACGACCTGCACGAGGTCCGCGCGACGACGGGCTTCGCCGAACTGCGCCGCATGCTCGACGCCGCCGGCATCGTCTGGGTCCAGCTCGGACCACTCGACCGGTGGTGGACGTGCACGAGCCGCACCCAGGACGAGGACGCCGACCGCGGTGTCGTGCTCGAGGCCGCGGCGACGCTGAGCGCCTGGCAGGTGGTGGCGCGCGCCGACACCTCGTTGCCCGGAGCCTCCCCCGCGACGATGGCCGACGACTGGGTCGTGCTCGCTGACCAGGCCGAAGCGGTCGGAGCGCAGCTCGTGCTCGAACCGGAACCGTGGTCGAACCTGCCCACGATCGAACGGGCCTCCCGCTTCGTCGCCGCTGCCGGGCACCCCAACGGCGGCCTGCTCATCGACGCCATGCACGCACTCCGCGGCGGCTCCACGCTCGCGTCGATCCGGCAGGGCGTCGCACCGGGGGTCCTCGCAGCCGTCGAGCTGAGCGACGGACTGCTGCACACCCCGAGCGGGATGACCCTCGCCGAGGAGTCCCGGACGGCACGGTACCTGCCCGGTGCCGGGGCGTGGGACCTGCCCGGCTTCGTCCGGACCGTGCGCGAACTCGGGTTCGACGAGCCGTGGGGCGTCGAGGTCCGGACCCCCGCGCACCGGGCGATGCCCGTCCGCGATGCACTCCGGACGGCCGTGGCCGCCACCCGTGCGGTGCTCGACGCCGCCGACGCGTTCGGCTCACCGGCCGCCCCGGCGATGCCCTCGACGCCCGCACCGACGTCCGCGGTGGACTTCGAGCCACCGCACACCGGCCGGCACGACCCGACGCACGGAGCCCGCCGTCGGGACGCCGACACAGGGACGCCCGCGTAGGTTGCTGGGCATGACCGATCAGGCAGCACACGACGACGACCTGCTCCGCCGTTCCCAGGAGTCCATCGACGAGGCCAAGGCCGCCGCGGTCGAGGTGGTCGAGCCGGAAGAGGACGAGCTCATCGAGGAAGACGCGCCCGTGGCCGACCACGCGGTGCCCTCCGACGGCCCCGCACCCGCGGCCTGACCCCGTCCTGATCCGACAGGATCCCCCCGGACAGACGACATCGCCGGGCGACCATCGAGGTCGCCCGGCGATTCTTCTTGCCGCTCGTGTGACGATCCGGTCACTCGGCACGTCTCACCAGTGGACCCACCGGTCGCGCTTCGGCGAGCCTGGTGCGGGGCGTCGTGGTCGGTCTCCCTGAACCGACTGGTCACGTGCCCCGGCGACGGTCCGTGCGCTCCCTGATCCAGCGTGCGGGCCGTCGGGTCTGTCCCGCCCGCCGGGCGGTCAGCCGCTCAGACCGCCCCGGTCAATCGTCGTCCTCGTCAGCGAGGAAGTCCGCGTACCGGACCTCGGTCTCCGTGGCGCCGCTGCCCGGTTCGACGGTCCGCTGTGACAGGTCGTCCCCCGTGATCGCGACGCGTTCTGCGGCCGTGTAGGGCGGCAGGTACTTGCTCGAGTTCATCTTCGAAGCCCCCTTCGTCCCGGCGAACGTAACAGCCGATGGCCGATCGTGGCCAGCGGTGCCGATACTGTCCCCCACGCAGGCTCGTGACGGGGGACGGATGTTCGCCAGCGGCGGACCCCATGCGCACGCATGTGGCAACAGCGAGCGGAGCGTCTCAGGACTCCCGCACGACGTCGTCCGGGTCCTTGTCCACGCGCCACCCTCGCCAGGACGGCTGCCGGAGCCGTCCGTCGCCGGTCCACTCGGCGAACTCGACCTCGCCGACGCGCTTCGGCGTGACCCAGTGCGCATCCCGCGCGTCGGGTCGCGGGACGTCGACGAACGGCGGGGTCTTCCGTTCCAGCGGTGCGAGGACACCGGCGATCTCGTCGAGGTCACGGTCACGGAACCCCGTGCCGACCTTGCCGACGTACTCCAGCCCGTCGGGGCCGGGCACCCCGAGCAACAGCGACCCGATCCCGCCGGCACGTCGACCGCTGCCCGGTTTCCAGCCGCCGACGACGACTTCCTGCGTGGCGTGGTGCTTCAGCTTCAGCCAGGCCTCGGACCGCCGCCCCTCGGCGTACTTCGACGACCGCTTCTTCGCGACCACGCCCTCGAGTCCCTGCTCGCGCGATGCAGCCAGCACCGCGTCGAGGTCGCCCTGCACCGCCGGCGGCACGTCGATCGCGCCGCCGGGGTCCACGACCGTCTCGAGTGCCTGCCGCCGGGCGTCGTAGCCGAGCCGCGTGAGCTCGTGCCCGTCCGCCTCGAGCACGTCGAACAGCAGGAACCGCACGGGCGTCGTCTCCTGCGCGCTCCGGACCTCGCGCGCCTTCGTCAGGCCCATGCGGTTCTGGAGCAGCTGGAACGAGGGTCGGCCACGATCGTCGACGGCCACGATCTCACCGTCGAACACGCCGTCCACGCCGGCCCGCTCGCCCAGTTCCTGCAGCTCGGGGTACTGGGCCGTCAGGTCGTTGTCGTTGCGACTGCGCAGGGTCACCGACCCGTCACGGACCGTCGCCAGCGCGCGCACCCCGTCCCACTTCATCTCGAAGGCCCAGTCGGACGGGTCCAGCCGGGGCTCCCCCTTGGCCAGGGTCGCCTGCATCGTCCGGCGCTCCGACGGCGGGGTCTCGGCGTCCGCGGTCCCGCTGATCCGTCGCTGCCCGGTGCGCTGCGCATCGCCGTGGCCGTCCGACGGCCCATCCGACCGTGGCGCCACCGCCGGCCCGGCAGAGCCGCCGCCGTCCGCCAGCCGTTCGGGTTGCTCCTTCGTGCGGTGGATCAGCCAGTTCTTCTCGTCCCCGCCGCCACGGCCGCGGGTGTGCAACAGCGCGAGACGGCGAGCGCCGCCGGCCCGACCGTGCAGGGTGACGATGACCTCCTGCCCCTCGCGCCACTTCTCGAGCTCGTAGGTGCCGTCGTCCCAGATCGTGACCGTGCCGCCGCCGTACTCGTCCTTCGGGATCGTGCCCTCGAACGACCCGTACTCGAGCGGGTGGTCCTCGGTCTGCACGGCCAGGTGGTTCTTGCCCGGGTCGGTCGGCTCGCCCTTCGGCAGGGCCCAGCTCACCAGCACCCCGTCGTGCTCGAGCCGGAAGTCGTAGTGGTCGCGGGTGGCGTGGTGCTCCTGGATGACGAAGGTCGGTGTGCCGTCCTTCCGCACGGTGGGCGCTCCCTCGGGCACGGGCTCCGGCGTCTTCGAGGCGTCCCGCTTCGCCCGGTAGGCGGCGAGCCGGTCACGTGCGGGCTGTTCGGCGTCGTTCGCGCGCTCGGTCCGGTCGCTGTCCCAGTGGCCGTGGTCGTCGCGCCCGACGGCCAGCGAGGCGGAGGCGACCGGGTGCAGGAAGTCCCCACGGGCCTCCAGGCGTTCGAGGACCTCGTCCAACGTGAGCTGCGCGAGCCCGCGTTCCTCGAGTTCCTTCCAGGTGCGGGGCGCCGCGACCGTCGGCCGCTCGCGGCCGCGCAGCGAGTACGGGGCGATGGTCGTCTTGTTGCCGTTGTTCTGCGACCAGTCGACGAAGACCTTGCCCTTCCGCTCGGCACGGCTCATCGACGACAGCACCAGGTCCGGCAGGTCCGTCTCGAGGGCCTTGGCCAACTCGTGGGCGACGTCGGAGACCTGCGCGGTCGTCGCCTTGCCGTCGAGCGCCGCGTACAGGTGGATGCCCTTGGAACCGGACGTCACCGGGTACGGGTCGAGCCCCATGCCGTGCAGGATCTCGCGCGCGGCCACGGCGACCTCGACGCACTCGGGCAGCCCGACGCCGTCACCCGGGTCGAGGTCGAGGACGAGCCGGTCCGGGTTCTGCTGCGCGCCGCGGGGGCCGAACCGCCACTGCGGGACGTGCAGTTCGAGCGCGGCCTGCTGCGCCATCCACACCAGGGTCGGCAGGTCGTCGACGATCGGGTACTCGTTGTCGTGCTCCGAGTGGTGGATGGTGTGGTGCCGCACCCAGTCGGGGGCCGAGTCGGGCAGGTTCTTCTCGAAGAAGACCTTGCCCTCGACACCGTTGGCCCAGCGCTTCCGGGTCACCGGGCGGTCCTTGACGTGCGGGATCATCCACGGCGCCACCCGCTCGTAGTACTCGATCACCCGACCCTTCGTGGTGCCTGTCTCGGGGTAGAGCACCTTGTCGGTGTTCGTGAGGGCGAGCCGCCGGTCCCCGACCAGGACGACGGTCTTGCGCGAGGCGGGACTCACAGCGCCACCCCGGTCGCTCCCGCCACCGTCAGGGTCGTGCCGGACGTGTACGACGACTCGGGCCCGGCCAGGTAGACGTAGGCGCTGCCGAGCTCGACGGGCTGGGCGGGACGACCGAACGGGGTGTCCTGGCCGTACGCCGCGATCTCGTCGCCCGGGTAGCTGATCGGCTGCAGGGGCGTCCACACCGGCCCGGGCACCACCGTGTTGGCGCGGATGCCCTTGCTGGCGAGCTGCCGCGCGAGCCCGTTCGTGTAGGTGATGATCGCGGCCTTCGTCGCGGCGTAGTCGATCATGCGGTCCTGCGGCTGGTACGCGGACACCGAGCTGGTCGTGACGATCGAGCTGCCCGGCGCCATGTGCGGGACAGCAGCACGGACGAGCCAGAACAGCGAGTACAGGTTGACCTTCATCGTGCGGTCGAAGTCCTCGGTGCTCTGCACGGTGACGTCCTCGTGCACCTGCTGGTGCCCCGCGACCAGCACGAGCGCGTCCAGTCCACCGAGCTCGCTGACGGCGTCCTGCACCAGGACGTCGCAGAACGCCTCGTCCGTCAGGTCACCGGGCAGCAGCACCGCCTTGCGCCCGAGGTCACCGATGACGTCGCGGACCTGTTCGAGGTCCTCGCGTTCCTCGGGCAGGGCGTTCAGGGCGACGTCGGCACCCTCCTTCGCCATCGCGATCGCCGCAGCGCGCCCGATGCCGGAGTCCGCGCCCGTGACGAGCACCCGGTACCCGCGCATCCGCCCGGTGCCCAGGTAGCTCGTCTCGCCGTGGTCGGGGGCGGGGTCCATCGCACTCGCCAGCCCGGACCCCTGCTGGGTCTGCGCGGGGAACGGCGGACGGGGGAACTGGTCGCGCGGGTCCTGCTTGTCGAGCTGGCTCATGGGCCCATCGTGCTCGCGCCGGCCTCGCGGCGGTCCAGCGAACCGGACATCCGTGGAACGATCCCCCGGACGGCGGACCTGTGGAGGAACCGACGGCTCCGGGCACGCACGCGCGCGGGCGGGCATCATGTGCGCATGAGGTCGATCTGGAAGGGCTCCATCGCGTTCGGGCTCGTCAACGTGCCCATCAAGGTCTACGCGGCCACCGAGACGCACGACGTGTCCCTGCACCAGGTCCACGACGACGACAAGGGCCGCATCCGGTACAAGCGGGTGTGCGAGTTCGGCCACGAGGTCGAGTACGCCGACATCCAGCGCGCCTACGACGACGGTGACAAGACCGTGGTGCTCACCGCGGACGACTTCAAGCAGCTCCCCGAGGAGCAGTCGCACGAGGTCGAGGTGCTCGAGTTCGTGCCCGTCGAGCAGGTCGACCCGATGATGTTCGAGAAGACCTACTACCTCGAGCCCGACTCGCGCTCGCCGAAGGCGTACGTGCTGCTGCGCGAGACCCTGACGAAGACCGACCGCCTGGCGATCGTGCAGTTCACCCTGCGGCAGAAGACCCGGCTCGGGGTGCTCCGGGTGCACGACGAGGTCATCCTGCTGCAGGGGCTGCTCTGGGGCGACGAGGTCCGCGCCGCCGACTTCAAGACCCTCGACACGACGGTGAAGGTCAGCGCCAACGAGCTGAAGATGTCGTCCTCGCTCGTCGAGAGCATGTCCACCGACTTCGACCCCGACCGCTACACCGACTCCTACCAGGAGGAACTGCAGCAGCTGATCGACGCCAAGCTCGAGGCGGGCGACGACATCGACACCGAGAAGACCTTCGGCGCGCAGGACGACGAGGACGACGACGACGAGGGCGGTGACGTGCTCGACCTGATGGCCGCCCTGCGTGCGTCCGTCGACAAGAAGCGGACAGGAGGCTCGGGGTCGCGTTCGTCGTCGACGTCACGGTCGTCGTCCGGTTCCGGCTCGGGCACGTCCGGCTCCGGCACGTCCGGCTCCGGCAGGAAGGCGCCGGCGAAGAAGGCACCGGCCAAGAAGGCTGCCGAGAGCACGACGGAGAAGGCCCCCGCGAAGTCGGCGCCGAAGAAGGCACCGGCGAAGAAGGCCCCGGCCAAGAAGCCCGCCGCCAAGAAGCAGGCGAGCTGACCGTCCGCGGGTCAGACCGCGGTCGACCCGCCGCCCGCCAGGCGCTCGAGCGTGGTGAACACCTCGGCGTACTGCTGGCGGAGCGCTGCCCACCCGGCGCCGGTGTCGATCGACTCCGGGTCCTCGACGGGCACCGCGTACCCGTACTGCGCCCGCGGGACCGGGTCACCCGGCAACCGGAGTTCCTGGGTGAACGCGCCGCTCGCGGCCTCGAAGGTCAGGGTGTGCGATGCGATGTTCCGGCCCCAGTCCGCGGACGGCCACGACATGAACGCGACGTGCCGCATCCCCTCGGCGGGATCGGTCGCCGAGACGTAGCAGCCGTGGTGGTCCTCACCCGGGGACAGGATCGTGTACGTGCCGTTGTCCCGGTAGACGAGCAGGGCCTCGGCGAAGGGCTTCGGCGCGTACATCGCGGTGTAGCGCAGGGCGTGGACGAACTGCGGCCGCCCCAGAGGAACCGTCACGAGCGCGCTGCGGACCGGCCCCTCGCTGGCTGGTGGCTCGCCCGGGGTCGACGCCGCTGCACCTGCCGGCAGGTGGGCGACGTAGAGCAGCTCGGCGTCCTCCGTGCCGGTGCTGCGGCCGTCGTGCACGATGCGCGGCTCCTCGACCAGGGCCTGCCCCGGCCCGACGACCCGAGTCGCCTCTTCGGTGACGTGCGTCAGCGCACCGCGCACCACGAGACCCGTCTGGCGTGCGTCGTGCTGGTGCCAGCCGGTCGACGCACCCACCGGGAGCGTCAGCCGCCGCACCTCGTACGTGCCGCCGTCGGGCCCGTCGACGGTGGCGATGAGGGTGGTGGTGGGCTCGGGGTGGGGCATCGGGGTCCTCTCGGTGGTGCGTTCGCCAGATGATCGTCTTGCACCCGCCTGGGACGGTGGTCGAAGGACGACGCGGATCCGTTCAGCCGGCGCGCGAGGCACGTGTCACGAGCCGGAAACACGGGTCCGCGACACTGGTCGGATGACTCCACAAGAGCCTGGGAGCCTGCAGTCGTCATCCGAGACCGCAGGCCCGCCCGTCACCGTCTCCGTCACCCGCTTGGTCGAACCCGACCGCATCCCCGAGGTCACCCGCTGGGTGCAGTCCGGGGTGAACCTGGCGAACCGCTACCCCGGCTTCCTCGGCTCGGGGTGGGTGCGTTCCACCGCGCAGTCCCGCGAGTGGCACATGCTCTACCGCTTCGCCGACCACGACTCCCTGGCGACGTGGGAGAACTCCGACGACCGGCTGCGCTGGCTCGACCTGGGCCGTGACCTGGTGGTGGAGTCCCGCGTCGAGAAGCGCACCGGCATCGAGGGGTGGTTCGACGTCCCGCAGGACGCCCCGGCCTCGAGCGCTCCCCCGCGGTGGAAGCAGTCCGTGAGCATCTGGCTCGGCTTCTTCCCGGTCAACCTCGCGTTCACGTACCTGATGGCCTGGCTCGTCCCCGCGTTCGCGCACGTCGCGATCCTGCCCCGGGTGCTCATCACGACCGTCGTGCTCACGCCGATCATGACGTTCTGGGTGCTGCCGTTCGTGACGAAGCTGATCCGTCCGTGGCTGCTCGCTCCGCCGAGGCAGCGACGGCAGCCGGACCCGCAGCCAAACGGCTAGACCGACGGGGCGCTACGGGGTCCCGAGCACCGACAGCTGGTCGAGCCGCTCGAGGATGACGCCCTCGCGCAGCGCCCACGGGCAGATCTCGAGGGCCGGCAGGTCGAAGATGTCCAGGCACGCCTCGGCGACGAGCGCCCCGGGCACCACCTGGTGTGCGCGGCTCGCCGAGACGCCCGGCAGCGCCGCGAGTTCGTCGACCGACATCGTGAGCAGTTCCGGCAGCCGCTGCCGCAGCACCGCGCCGTCGAGCGCGCGCGGCACCAGGGGCCCGGCGGCCGACGGGGCGGCACCGCAGATGCGGGCGATCGACCGGAACGTCTTCGATGTCGCCACGGCCCGGTCCGGACGCCCCGAGCGGAGCAGCCGTCCGGCGTCCCGGGCGATCTCCACACGGATCTCGTGCCGGATGCGGCGGACGTCGTCCTCGGTCGGGGTGCCGGCCGCGAAGTAGGAGCGCGCCAGACGTGCGGCGCCGATCGGCATCGACCACGCGACGTCCGGTGCCTCGTCGGCACCGCCGGCGATCTCGAGCGAGCCACCGCCAATGTCGAAGACCGCCAGGCGACCGGCGGACCAGCCGAACCAGCGGCGCACGGCCAGGAACGTCAGCCGGGCCTCGTCGGAGCCGGACAGGACGGCCAGTTCGACCCCGGTGGAGGCCTCGACGTGGGCGAGCACGGCCTCGGAGTTGCCGGCGTCGCGCACCGCCGAGGTCGCGAACGCGAGCATGTCCTCGCAACCGCGCTCCTCGGCGACGCGGACGGCGTCGGCGACGAAGGCGGTCAGGGCATCGATCCCCTGCTGGGTCACCGCGCCCGAGTCGTCCAGGTGCTCGGCCAGCCGCAACGGCTGCTTGAACGAGGACGCCGGCAGCGGCGCGGCGCCGCCGTGGGCGTCCACCACGAGCAGGTGGCCGGTGTTGGACCCGATGTCGAGGACTCCCACGCGCATGGGACAACGCTAACGGTCTGGAGGCCCGCCCTACGCCCGCAGGAACGCCTCCAACTCGGCGGTGGTCGGGTACGAGGCCTGTGCGCCCGGCTTGGTCGCGGCGTACGCCCCGACCCCCACCGCGAACCGAGCGGCGTCGACGAGGGCGTCCCCCGCCGCCAGACGCAGCGCCACCGCCCCCATGAAGGCGTCGCCGCAGCCCGTGGTGTCCACCGGCTCGACCCGCACGGCGTCGATCGACACCGGCTCGGCACCCCCGTCGTGCACGACGCAGCCGGCACCACCACGGGTGACGATCGACCGGGCGACGCCGTGGTCCCCGAGCGCCGCGGCCTCGTGCTCGTTGACCAGCAGGACGTCGGTCAGCTCGAGGAGTTCGGCAGGCACGGCGCCGAACGGCGACAGGTTCGTGAGCACCGTGACCCCGGCGGCGTGCGCGGCCCGGGCGGCGGCGAGGACGACGTCGATCGACACCTCGAGGCAGAGCCCCAGCACCGCGGCGCCGGCGAAGGCGTCTGTCGGCACGTCGTCCGATGTCAGCGTGCCGTTCGCCCCGGCGGAGATCACGATGGTGTTCTCGCCTGCGGCGTCGACCGTGATGACGGCGGTGCCGGTCGCGACGCCCTCCCGGATCGCGACGTGCGTCGTGTCGACCCCCGCAGCCGCGACGGAGTCGCGGAGCAGCGCACCGTTCCCGTCGTCGCCGACCGCACCGATCATGCGCACCGTGCCCCCGAGCCTCCCGGCAGCCACCGCCTGGTTGGCGGACTTGCCCCCGGGCAGGATCGCGAGGTCGGAGCCCTGCAGGGTCTCACCGGGCTGGGGGAAGCGCGCGGTGCGGACCACCAGGTCCGCGTTGAGCGACCCGACGACGACGATGCTCTCGGTCAACGGACGGTCTCCTTCTGCGGGGCGACGGACGTGGTCTCGGCGCCTTCCGGACGGGGGATGAGGAACGAGATCGCGAGTGCGACGGTCGTGATCGCGGCCCCGAGCAGCATGCCACCGGAGTACCCGGCGGTGCCCGCGGAACCGCCGACGCCGAGCGCGATCTGCAGCGCGGGCAGGACCGCGAAGCTGACCCCGGCGCCGAGGTTGAACGCACCGGCGTTCAGCCCGGGCAGGAACCCGGGGTTCGACTCCGGCGACAGCACGATGCCCAGGCCGTTCAGGATGATGTTCGCGATGCCGGCGTAGGTGATGCCGATCAGCACCGTCGCGGTGACCAGCACCGGCAGCGAATGCACGCCGACGAGCGCCATCAGGACCGTCGAGACGATGCTGCCGATGAGTCCGAAGCGCAGGACCGCGCGGTACCCGATGGTGGGGGCGAGGCGCCCGGCAAAGGGTCCGACGATCCAGCCGACCAGCGCGTACGGGGTGAGGAACACGAGCGAGGCAAGGTCGGCCTCCATCCCGAAGCCGGCGTCCCCGTTCTGCGCGAGCGACGTGACCAGACCGTTGACGACGGCGAAGACGCCGGTCATGGTGAGGAACGTCGTGGCGAGGAGCGCCCAGGTCGCGCGGCGCTTCAGGAACCGGGTCTCGACCAGGGGCTCCCGCACGCGCGACTCGACGGCCCAGAACACCGCGAAGGCGACGAGCGCGACGACGACGCCACCGACCACGAGCACGGGGTTCGCCGCGCCGAGCTTGCCGGCCTCGTTGAACGCCGTGAGCAGCGCACCGACGCTCACCACGAGGGGCACGACGCCGATCCAGTCCATCCGGGTGCCGGCCGAGGGCTTCGACTCGACACCCCAGACGGCGACCAGGAACAGGGCGAGGACGGTGACGACGGCGATGACCCAGAAGATCCCGCGGAACCCGAAGTTCGTCGCGATCCAGCCGCCGGCCAGGGCGTCGACACCCGCGATGCCGCCGTTCACCGCGGTGAGCAGCCCGAGGGCGGCGCCGTAGCGCTTCGGGTCGCTGATCTCGTTGCGCAGGACGAGCAGGCAGATCGGGACGACCGGACCGGTGACGCCCTGGATGATGCGACCGGCGAACAGCATCGGCACGTTCACCGCGAGCGCGGCGACGATGCTGCCGACGAGCATCACGGCGAGCATGCCGATCAGCACCCGCTTGCGGCCGACGATGTCGGACAGCCGCGGCAGGAACAGCGAGAACAGCGCCGCGAGCGTGAAGTACAGGGTCTGCGACAGCCCGATCGTGGCGTCGTCGGTGTTGAGCTCGCGCGCCATCGTGACGAGGGCGGGGCTGAGCATGCTCGCGTTCAGCTGGAACGCGATGCACGCGGCGAGGAGCGCGGCGGTGAGGGCGCCGATCGACTTCTTCGTCGAGGTGGTGGTCATGGGGTTCAGTGCTCCGGGGTCGTGGTGATGCCGGCTTCGACGGCGTCGGCGGCGGCACGTGGGGTCCAGCCGGTGTCGGCCGTCTCGCCGATGCGCTCGAGGGCGTCGACGACGAGGTCCCAGAACCGGCCGTGGTCGAGCTCCATCGCGGCGCTCGTGCGGCAGTCCTCGGGTGCGGGGGCGCGGAAGTCGGCGACGGTCATGCCGAGGGTCAGCGTGCCCTGGGTCTCGACGTGGATCGGGACCTTCACGGCGCGGACGATGGTGGGGTCGATCACGTAGGCGACGGCGCAGGGGTCGTGGACCGGCGGGGCGTCGAAGCCCTGGGCGTCCTTGTAGGTCTGGCCGAAGAAGTCGAGCAGCTCACCGACGAACGCGGCGGGGGCGGTGCCGACGCCGGCGATGCGTGCGGCGACCTCGGGGGTGGCGAGGGCCTGGTGCGTCAGGTCGAGGCCGACCATCACGACGTCCCAGCCGGCCTCGAACACGATGGCCGCGGCCTCCGGGTCGATGACGATGTTGAACTCGGCGACCGGGCTCCAGTTGCCGACGTGCACGCCGCCGCCCATGAGCACGACCTGCTTGACGCGCTCGACGATGCGGGGCTCCTTGCGGGCCGCGAGGGCGATGTTCGTCAGACCCCCGGTCGGCACGAGGGTGACCGTGCCGGGCTCGTGGGCCATCACGGTGTCGATGATCAGGTCGACGGCGTGGCGCTCATCGAGGTCGAACGACGGCTCGGGGAGCATCGGGCCGTCCAGGCCGCTCTCGCCGTGGATGTCCGGTGCGACCTCGATCTGACGCAGCAGCGGGCGGGCGGCTCCGGCAGCGAACGGCACACCCGTGATGCCGGCGATGCGGGCGACCGCCAGGGCGTTGCGGGTGACCTTCGGCAGGGTCTGGTTGCCGACGACGGTGGTCACGGCGAGCAGGTCGATCGCCGGGCTGCCGTGGGCGAGCAGGAGCGCCACGGCGTCGTCGTGGCCGGGGTCGCAGTCGAGGATGATCTTCGCGGCGGGCTGGGTCGCATCGGGCACGCTGGGCGCTCCACTTCTTCGGGGAATCGAGGTGAGTGCTCGACGTGGTGGGGATCCACGGGCCGGCAGAGCGCTGGCGACGCGGCGCGTCAAGCGTTTGACATCGAAACACGTCAAACGCTTGACGTCAAGTTCGACCACCACGCTCGCTAGCATCGACGGGTGCCCTCCCCCGCCGTTCCGAGCCGTCGAGTGACCGCTGCGATGGTGGCCGAGCGTGCGGGCACGAGCATCGCCACGGTCTCCCTCGTCGTGAACGGTAAGGACCGCGGGCGGGTCTCCGCCCCCATCGCCGCACGGGTCCGCGACGCCGTGGACGACCTCGGCTACGTCGTCGACCACGCCGCCAGCTCGTTGGCTCGGGGCAGCGGCGACCTCGTCGTGTTCATCGCCCCCGACCTGTCGAACCCGTTCTTCGCCGAGGTCATCCGTGGCGTCCGCGACACCCTGGGCGACCGGTTCCAGCTCGTGCTCTCCGTCACCGAGCGGGGTGCACAGCCGGTCGCGGCCGACGTCCGGCGCTTCGAACGGCTCCGCCCGGCCGGCATCCTGGTCGACGCCCCCGCCGCTGACGAGCCGATGTCGGCGAGCGTCCCCGTGGTGCTGCTCGACGCCCCCGGTGGGCCCGAGGCGGTCAACTACGACCTCTCCACCGGCGTGCACGACCTCGTCGCCCACCTGCACGACCAGGGGCACCGGCACGTGGGCTACCTCGACGGCACCTCGCGGGCGGCGACGTTCGGCGTGCGCCGCGAACTGTTCGAGCAGGCCTGCGCGGACGCCGGCATCACGGTCTCCGAGGTCACCGCGCGCGCCGACCTGACCGTGGAGGCCGCGGCCTCGGCCACCGAGCACGTCATCGAGGCCTGGCAGGACGACGACGTCACCGCCGTCGTCGCGGCCGCGGACACCCTGGCCTACGGAGTCCTGCGGGTCGCCGGTGCGCTCGGCATCGCCGTCCCCGGCGCACTCGCGGTCGCGGGCTTCGACGACCTGCCGTCCTCGTCGGTCACCGCGCCGGCCCTGACGAGCGTGGCGCTGCCCGGCGCCGACCTCGGTCGGGCTGCGGCACTGCGGCTCCTCGCGACGCTCGACGGCACGGCCGCCGAGCCCGCGGCCCTGCCGACGCGGCTCGTGCCGCGCGCGAGCACCGGCGCTTAGCGCGGCACGCGTCGCCCGAGCCGGGGCCCGCGAAAGCGACACATCTCGCACGTCCGAGGCGGCAGGTCCGCGAAAGCGACAGTTCGACGCGGATGTTCCGCGGAGAACTGTCGCTTTCGCGAAGGAGGCGGGCTCGCCACGCGCCGTGGGCGCAGACGCGCCGGACGGGAGGCCCGGTGCCAGCCCGCACCGCGCCTCCAGGGAGCGACGGGCGCGACCACCCCGCCATGGCGACAGATCTCGCCGCCCACCGACCGGCAGGACCGCGAAAGCGACAGATGTCCGCGGACGTTCCGCGCAGATCTGTCGCTTTCGCGAGGCGGGCTACTGCTGCGTGCGGTCCGCCGGCTCCGGTGCCGCGTGCTCCGCGCGCGCAGCACGCTGCGCGCGCTCGAGCTCGTCGGCCTCGTCGCCGCCGACGGCCTCGCCACGGGCGACCATGCCGGCCGTGTCGGAGAGCGTGATCTGCGGCAGGAAGAGCGCGAGCAGGAACGCCACCGCGATGAACGGCAGCAGGTACCAGAACACCGGTGCGAGCGAGTCGGCGTAGGCGTTCACGACGCCGTCCTGCACCGCCGGCGGCAACCCCGCGACGGTCGACGGGTCGATGCTCCCCGCCGACGACGCCGCATCGGTCGCCGAGCCGCCGGCACCACGGAACACGTCGGTCAGCGACGTCGTGAGCCGCGCGGTGAAGAGCGCGCCGAAGACGGCGGTGCCGAGGGAGGCGCCAACCTCTCGGAAGTAGTTGTTCGTCGAGGTCGCGGTGCCGACCTGCTCGGCGGGGACGGCGTTCTGCGCGACGAGGACGACCACCTGCATGATCAGGCCGAGCCCCGCACCGAAGACGAACAGGTACGCGCAGATGAGCCAGATCGGGGTGTCCGCCGCCAGCTGGGTCATCGCGAGCATCGCGATGGCCACCAGGACCGTGCCGACGATCGGGAACATCCGGTAGCGCCCGGTCTTGGTGATCAGCACACCCGAGGCGATCGAGGTGCCGATCAGGCCGGCCATCATCGGCAGCATCAGCAGGCCGGAGACCGCAGCCGAGGTACCCGAGGCCATCTGCAGGAACGTCGGGACGAAGCCGATCGCGGCGAACATGCCGATGCCGAGCACCAGGCCGATGCCGGTCGCCAGCAGGAAGGTGCGGTTGCGGAAGAACGACAGCGGGAGCACCGGGTCCTGCGCACGGGACTCGACGAACACCAGCAGCGCTGCCGAGACGACGAGACCGGCGAACCAGGCCCAGGTCTCGGGGGCGTCCCAGCCGTGGTCCTTGCTGCCGCCGAACTCGGAGAAGAACACCAGGCACGTGGTCGCTGTGGACATGAACAGCACGCCGAGGACGTCGATGCGCTTCGTCGCCTTCTTGTTCGGCAGGGTCAGCGCGAACCAGGCCACGAAGAACGCCGCGATGCCGACCGGGATGTTGATGTAGAACGCCCAGTTCCAGGTGAGGTGGTCCACGAAGAAGCCACCGAGCAGCGGGCCACCGATTGCGGACAGGCCGAAGATCGCACCGAGCGGGCCGAGGTACTTGCCGCGCTGCGAGGCCGGGACGATGTCCGCGATGATCGCCTGCGACAGGATCATCAGGCCACCGCCGCCGAGCCCCTGCATGGCGCGGAACGCCACGAGCTGCGTGAAGTCCGTGGCGAACGCGCACCCGGCCGACGCGATGGTGAACAGCGCGATCGCGATGAGGAACAGGTTGCGTCGGCCGAGGACGTCGCCGAACTTGCCGTAGACGGGCATCACGATGGTGGAGGCGAGCAGGTACCCGGTCGTCAGCCAGGCCTGGTGCGCGACGCCGCCGAGCTCGCCGACGATGGTCGGCATCGCGGTGGAGACGATGGTCTGGTCGAGGCTGGAGAGCAGCATCCCCGCGATCAGGGCGGAGAAGATGATCCAGATGCGACGCTGCGTCAGGAGCAGCGGGCCGTCGGAGCCTGGGCGGGCACGCTTGGTGGTGCCCGGCGCGGTGGCGCTCATGTGGTGTGTTCCCGTTCGGTCGTGGTGACCGCCCTGAGCAGGCGGAGGTTCTCGGTGAGCAGTTCGTCGAACGTCGGCCCGGTGGCCTCGTCGAACGCGTCGTCGAAGTACTCGGTCGCGGTGGCCTTCATCAAGGCGGCCGCAGCCTCGGTGACCAGGCGCGGTCGGCGGTCGGCGGGGTCGTCCCACCCGAACCGTCGCCGCAGGGCCACGGTGATCCGGGCGAGCTGCACGTCGGTCGCCGACAGGAACCGTGCGACGAGTGCCGGTTCCCGCTCGAACACCCGGCGGACCAGGGCTTCGTCGGCGCGGGCGATGCCGACCCGGTGGAACTGGTCGATCGCCAGCGCGACGATCGACCCGAGGGGGTCCAGCTCGCCGGGGACGATCCCGCCCGCGGCGTAGGCGTCGATCGCCTCGACGTCGGCGTTGAGCTCGATGCCGAGCACGGCGTCGTCCTTCGACCCGAAGTGGTTGAAGAACGTGCGGCGCGACACCCCGACGGTCTCGCAGAGCTGCTCGATCGTGAAGCCGTGCAGCCCGTGTTCGACCGTCGCCCGACGTGCCTCGACGATCATGCGTCGGCGCAGCGCGCGGGTGCGTTCGGTCGTGCTCACCAAGCAAGAATTGCACTCTCCTGCTGAAAGTGCAATACAGGACGGGGCCGGGCTACAGGGTCTTCTCGAAGCAGAACGACCACGGCATGGTCGCGACGTAGGGCTCGTAGACGTCGATCTGGTCCCAGCCGGTCTTGCGGTAGAGCGCCACGGCGTCGGGCTGCTTGTCGCCGGTCTGCAGGATGAGCCGCGGGGCGCCGAGTTCACGGCCGACGCGCTCGCACTCGTCGAGCAGCGCGGTGGCCGCACCCTTGCCACGCGCGGAGGCCAGCACGATGAGGCGCTTCAGTTCGACCTCGTCGCCCAGACGTCGGACGGCGATGTGCCCGACCGGGTCGCCGGACTCGTCGAGAGCCAGGATCGACGTGACGACGGTCGACGGGTCGACGCTCAGCGCACGACCCCGCTCGGCGGTGACCGCCGGGTCCTCGCCGGCGTTCGCCGACCCGTAGCGCTCGTGCATCTCGTCGTCCATGCGGGCGCGGAGCACCACGCTGCGGGGGTCATCCCAGGACACGCGTTCGATCGTGATCACGAACGTCGATCCTGGCACGGGCGACCGACGACGCGGAAACCGAGGCGACCGGCGCCGCCCGTCAGGCGCGACCGGCGCCGCCCGTCAGGCGCGACCGGCGCCGCCCGTCAGGCGTGCTGGCCGAGTGCCGCGATCGGGCCCTCGCCTGCGCGGAACGCCGCGAGCACGGCCGCCGCGTCGTCGTACACCTCTGCCGCCCCGGCACCGCGGAGCTCGTCGCCGCCGATGCCGCCGGTCATGACGCCGACGCACGGTACCCCCACCTTGCCGGCGGACTCGACGTCCCACATGGCATCCCCGACCATCACCGCGTCGTCGGCGGAGACCCCGGCCTTGTCGAGCGCGACCCGGATGATGCCGGGGTCCGGCTTCGCCTGCTCGACGTCCTCGGAGCTGGTCTCGGCGGTGACCCACTCGCCCGCGTCGAGCAGGTCGCGCAGGCGGGCGAGTTCGGACTCGGGCGCACTGGTCGCCAGGACCACGGCGTGCCCGGCCTCGGCGACGGCCTGCAGGAGCTCGCGTGCCCCCGGCAGCAGCCGGAGCCGCGGCATCTGCTCGGCGTAGTAGGCGGTGTGGAACTGCTTCGCGGTGTCGCGGGTCTCCTGGGACGCGTCCGGCAGCAGCGTCTCGAGCAGCTTCGCCGAGTCCATCCCGATCGCGCGGTGGATCCGCCAGGCGTCGACGGACTCCCCCGCCGCCAGGAACGCCCGCCACCACGCGTCGATGTGCGCGTAGTTCGAGTCGGCGAGGGTGCCGTCGATGTCGAAGAGGACTGCTGTCGTGGGTGCGTCGGCCATCCGTCCATGCTGCTCGGGAGGCCCGGATCGCCTCCCAGGGGCGGCCCGCGTCCGTCAGACGGTGATCGTCTCCCCCGCCGGCAGGATCAGGACGGGCACCGGCCCGAGACCGTCCGGGCCGAGGAAGCGCGCGGCGGACTGCTGGCCGAGCTCGCTCAGCATCGCCTCGTGGATCTGCACGGCCCGTTCCGGCGCCACGGCGCGCACGTAGTCGACGGCCTGGGCGGTGTTCGTCCACGGCCCGCTCGTCGGCAGCAGCAGGGTCGGCACCGGGACGCCGGGCTCGAGGTACGCGTCGCCCGGGTGGAACACCGCGTCGTCCACCAGGTAGCCGACGTTCGCGGTGGACGGGATGTCGGGGTGGATGACCGCGTGCTGCTCGCCGAAGACCCGGACGGAGAACGGTCCGACGGTGATCGTGTCGCCGGCGTGCACCGCTGCGACCCGCCCGTGGTGTTCGCCGAGCTGCTCGACGACGGTCTCCGGACCGCGGACGACGAGGTCCGGGTTCGCCGCGAGTCCCGCACGCAGGGCGTCGATGTCGAAGTGGTCGGGGTGGTCGTGCGTGACGAGGACGCCCGCGGCGCCGCGGACGAGGTCGACGGCCTCGGGCGTGAACACCCCGGGGTCGATGACGAGGGTGACGCCGTCCTGCTCGAGGACGACGGTGGCGTGGTTGTACTTCGTCAACTCCATGCGCACAACTGTACAGCCGTGTTGTACTTCTGCGATCGCCCAGGAGGTGAGGAGTCGTTCAGTCGGCCCGACGCGCGACCCGCTCGAACAGTTCGGGCAGACGGCGGAGCAGCGCACGCTCCTCGGCGTCGGTCTCCTCGCGGATCGCATCGGCCAGCCAGTCCGTGCGGGCGTCCATGTCGCGCTGCAGTGCGGCCCGGCCGGCGTCCGTGATCCGGATGACCGACGCTCGGCGGTCGGTGTCCGACGCCGTCCGGTCGACGTACCCGAGTTCGGCCAGTTCGCCGACCGTGCGGGACTGCCCCTGGTGCTTCACCCCGCGGCGGCGCGCGAGTTCCGCGATCGTCATCGGGCCCTCGCGGTGCAGGAACCCGAGGGTGGTGGTGTGCGTGGCCGGCAGCGCGTCTGCCTCACGTCGTGCGGCACGCACGACCCGGCCGATGGACTGTCGGAGCTCCGCAGCGAGCTCGTCGATCGGGTCCATGCCCGGAACGCTACCGCTTCACGGACAGGAGGCGCGGTGCCAGCTGGCACCGCGCCTCCTGTCCGTCATGGGGTTCTGCTCAGCTGCTGCGGACGTCGTCCGCCGCACCCTGCGCGTTGTCCTTGACGTCGGACGCGGCCCCCTGCGCCTCGCCCTTGACCGCCTGCGCGGCGTCCTGCGCGGTCCCCTTGAGGTCCTGCGCGTGCTCCTTCGCCACGTCGCCGAGCTGCGAGCCGACGTCCTTCGCCTGCTCCTTGACCTCGTCGACGAGCGGTGCAGCCTTGTCCTTCAGCTCACCGGCGAGCTCTTCTTCCTTCTCGGTGGTCGGCAGGAGCGACGACACGAGCCAACCGGCACCGAACGCGATGAGGCCGACGGCCAGGGGGTTGCCCTTCGCCTTCTCGACGCCCTTCTGCGCGACGTCCTTCGCCTGGCCGGTCGCGCCCGAGGCGGAACCGGAGGCGCTCGAGCGGGCCGACCGGGCCGCGCCCATCACGGACTCACGGACGTCCTGGAACCGGCCCTTCACCTTCTCGCTCTGGCGGTGGGCGATGGACGACGGGCTGACCTTGTCGGCGAGGGCGTCGACGTCGGAGCCGAGTTCGCCGCGGGTGCGCTCGATGTCGGCGCGGATCTCGTCTGGGGTGCTCATGGCTTCCTCCCGGTGTTGGGCTTGAGTGTCTCGGGGACTTCCTTGGCGGTCTCGACCGTCTGCGGGGCGCCCTTGATCTCCTTGATCTCCTTGCGCCCGCGGACGGCCAGGATCGCGGCGACGATCGCGTAGACGACCGCGATGACCAGGGCGGACCAGGCGTTGCCGATCAGGTAGCCGAGGCCCCACCACGCGGCGATCGACAGGAACAGCAGGGCGAACACGGCGGTGAGTCCGGCGCCGCCGAACATGCCGCCCGCCTTGCCGGCCTTCTTCGCGGAGTCGGTCAGCTCGGCCTTCGCGAGGGCGACCTCCTGCCGGAACAGGCTGGAGAGGTCACGCGACACGTCGGACAGCAGCTCACCGAGCGGTGTGGTCGCAGCGCGCTCCTCGGGCGTCGGTTCGCCCAGGGGTGTCGCGCCGGGGACGGACTGGCTCATACGCCACTCCCCGATCCGGTGGTGCCGTCGCCGGCCTCCTTCTCGTGCTTGACCTCGGTCGCGAGCGCCTTGGTCAGGCGTCCGGCGAGCAGGCCAGCACCGGCGGCGATCGCGATGAAGGTGCCGGGGCGCTTCGCGGCGAAGGTCTTCACCTCGTCGAGCAGCGAGCCCGGGTCGCGGTTCTCGAGGAACCCGGCGGCCGAGGTCGCGCGGCCCGACAGGTCGCGGACGACCTTCGAGGCGACGCCCTGCTCGTCGTCGTTCTCGGCCATGCGACCGAGCTGCTCGCCGAGGGAGCGGAGTCCGCCGGCAGCGCGCTGCTGCTGTTCGCCGGCCTGCTGCTTGAGGTTCTCGGACGCCTGGCCGTAGAGCTGCTTGGCGTGGTCGGTCGCCTCGGAGGCGACGTTCGACGCCTGCTCCTTGGCGGTGCCCGCGACGTTCGCGGCCTTCTCCTTGGCGTCGCCGGCGACGTCCTGCGCGGCACCCTTGGCCGCGTCGGCCTTGCCGGAGCCGCTGCCCGAGTCACTGCCGGCGCCGCTGGCGCTGCCGGTGCTGCCGGAGCCACCAACGCTGCCGGCGGATGCCGCGGACGGGACGGCGGGGAGCTGCTCGTCGGCCGGGACGGCGTCGAGGGGTGCGTCGAACGGCACCTCGGCGGCGCTGTCGCCGTACGGGTCGTAGGTCTGCGGCGCACCGGGGTCGGTGGGTCGCGCAGCGGGGGTACCGCTGGCGTACGACGGCACGGTCACGCCGGGGGCGACCTCGTGGCCCTCGGAGGCTGCGGTGCGGTCGTGGATGGGCGTCCCGGAGTCGTTCCCGGGTGGGTTCGTGGTCATGGTCGGCCTTCCGGTTGTCGTCGTCCCCGGCGTGCACCGGGGGCGTTTCGCAACGAACGTGCGCCGTGCCCTCTTGGTCCGGTCCCAGGATCACCGGGAAACGCGGTCCGGCAATCCGCACAGGTGGAAGCCGGTTGGATCGACGGGTGCCCCGTGTCTCGGTCGTGATCCCCGTGCGGGACGACGCCGTGCACCTGCGCCGGTGCCTCGCCGCCCTCGCGGCCCAGACCCGGCCGGCCGACGAGGTCGTCGTGGTCGACAACGGCAGCTCCGACGACAGCGCGGCGGTCGCCCGGGACGCCGGTGCGGTCGTGCTCACGGAGCCGGTGCGCGGGATCGCCCGGGCCTCGGCGCGCGGCTACGACCGGGCGTCCGGCGACGTCGTCGTGCGGCTCGACGCCGACTCCGTCCCACCGCCGTCGTGGATCGCGGACGCGGTCCGGCTGCTCGCCGACCCCGAGGTCGTCGCGGTCACCGGTCCGGGCCGGCCCCGCAACGGTGGCGCCGTGGTGCGCCGACTGTGGAACGCCGTGTACATGGGCCCGTACTTCGTCCTGATGTGGAGCGCGCTCGGGCGTCCGCCGCTGTTCGGGTCCGCCATGGCGATGCGCCGGTCGACCTGGGCCGCGGTCGGTGGGCGAGCGCACCGCGACGACGCCGAGGTGCACGACGACGTCGACCTGAGCATGCAGCTCGACCCGGCCTGGCGGGTGGTGGCCGACCCCGTGCTCACCGTGCAGGTGTCCGCGCGACCGTTGGCGGGCCTCCCGTCCGTCTGGGTGCGGACGCGACGCGCCTTCCACACGTTCCGCGTGAACGGCCGGCGGGCGAACCCGGTGCGCCGGTGGGCGCGACGGCTGCGATCGCAGTCGCGGTCGCGGCGGTGGTGGCGCAGCCGCTGACCGACGGGGTCGGGGGACAACGAATCGGTGACGGTCTCAGCCACCGCGGCCCCCGGTCGGTACGTTCGTGAGCGACGGTCACGACCTGACGCGACCGGACGAAGGGGAACCATGCGCCACACGATCACGCTCGCTGCCCTGCTGGCGGCGGGCCTCGCCCTGACCGGCTGCGCACAGGCCGGACCGGCCGGACCCGCGAGCGACACCGCGACCACCGCAGCCGACCCGACGACGGCACCGAGCCCCACCGACACCACGACCGCTCCGAGCCCCACCGACACCGGGGCCCCGAGCGACGAGACCGTCACCGTCCCGGCCAGCTGCACCGACCTGATCACCCCTGGCAAGTGGGACAAGGCGTTCGCATCGGCACCGCTCAACGACCCGTCGGTCGTCGGCGACCCGATCGCGATCCCGAAGAGCTCGTTCACCCCGGCGCTGCAGGGCGACGGCAAGCGCCTGTACTGCGTGTGGCGGGAGCCGCAGGCCGACATCTCGTACCTGTCCATCGCGGTCGACGCCGTCGACTCGGCCGCAGCCCGCGACGCGCTCGAGCAGCTCTCGGCGAAGGGCTACGACTGCGGCGACGAGTCCGACGGGTCCCTGTGCCAGAAGGTCTCGAAGAACTCGCAGTACCCGGTCACGGACGGCGACACGTACTTCACGCGGGGTGACCTCGGCATCCACATCCAGCAGTCGAACATCGAGACGACCGATCTGCTCGACGACGTCGTGGCGAACGTCTTCACGGACTGACGCAGCGGGTCACCGGGCTGGTCGAGACCGCACGTGCGCCCGCTCACCCTGCGGCCCGTACAGGCACAGCACCTCGGTGACGGAGTCGGTCACGTTGCCCATCCAGTGCGGGGTGTGGGTGTCGAACTCGGCGACCTCTCCGGGGCCCAGGTCGAGGTCGTGCTCCCCCAGCACCAGTCGGAGCCGTCCGGACAGCACGTAGAGCCACTCGTAGCCCTCGTGCGTCTTGAGCGACGGCTCCCCACCCGGGGTGTTCGGCGGGAACAGCTGCTTGAACGAGCGCACCCCGCCGGTCCGCTTCGTCAGCGGCACGACGACGCGGCCGCCGTGCACCTCGGGCTTCATGTGCACGCGCGGGTCGCCGGTCTGCGGTGCGCCGACCAGGTCGTCGAGGGGCACCTGGTACGCCCGCGCGAGGGGCAGCAGCAGTTCCAGCGTCGGCTTCCGCTGGCCGGACTCGAGCCGCGACAGCGTGCTCACCGAGACCCCCGTCTGCTCAGACAGCGCGGTGAGCGTGACGTCGCGGTGGGCACGCAGCGCGCGCAGTCGGGGGCCGACCCCGTCGACGACCTCGGCGGTCGTGCGCGGGGCGGTCGCGTCCTGGCTGCCGTGTCCCATGGCGGACATGTTGCCACAACGGCAAACTTCGTTGCTGTTCTCGCTCGATCCGCCGCATGCTCAGCGCATGCCTGCACACTTCGACGTCATCGTCATCGGCGGCTCGGCCGCCGGCCTCTCCGCCGCCCTCATCCTCGGCCGTTCGCGGCGCTCGGTGCTCGTCGTCGACTCCGGCGAGCCCCGCAACGCCCCGGCGGCCGGCGCGCACAACTACCTCGGCCACGAGGGCGTCGCGCCCGCCGAGCTGCTCCGCATCGGTCGCGACGAGGTCGCCGCCTACGGCGTCCAGGTCACGGCCGGGAGGATCGTGGCCACGTCCGCCACGACCGGTGACGGTCACGACCCGGTCGGCTTCTCGGTCACGCTGGACTCGGGCGAGGTCGTCACGGCGCGCAGGCTGGTCGTCGCCTCCGGCGCCGTGGACGTCCTGCCGGAGGTCCCGGGCCTGGCCGAGCAGTGGGGGCGCGGGGTCGTGCACTGCCCGTTCTGCCACGGGTGGGAGATCCGCGACCAGCGGATCGGGGTCCTGGTCACGACGCCGAACGGCGCACACCACGCGCTCATGTTCCGGGCGCTGAGCGATCGGGTGATCGTGTTCCTGACCGAGCCGGCCCTGATGGACGACACCGCCCTGGCCGGTTTGGCGGCCCGTGGCATCTCGGTCATCGAGGGCCCCGTCGCCGCCGTGGTCTCCGAGGGTGACCGGCTGACCGGGGTCCGGCTCGGCGACGGGTCGTTCGTCGAGCTCGATGCCCTGGCCACGGCGAGCCGGCCCGAGGCGCGGGTGGGGTTCCTGTCCGGGCTCGGCCTGGACGCCACCGACCAGTTCATGGGCGACCACCGGTTCGCGACCGCGCTGACCGTGGACGCCGCCGGGCAGACCGCCGTGCGCGGGGTCTACGCGGCAGGCAACGTGACGGCCCCGATGGCGACGGTCATCGCGTCGGCGGCTGCCGGCACCCAGACGGGTGCGGCGGTGCACGGCGACCTGGTGCAGGCCGACCTGGTGGCGGCGCTGGCCGGGGTGGGCGCGGGCGTCGGCGTCGGCGCTGGCTCGGCCGATGTTTCGCGCTGAGCGACAGTTCGCGGGGCCAGGCGGGCGTGCAGTGTCGGTGAGCGCGAAACCCGGGCTCGGTCAGTCGACGCGGTAGCCAGCCTGCGCGGCCAGCAGCGGTGCGAGCGTGTAGAGCTGGTCGGCGCCGATCGTGGCCCCGCGGAACCCCTCGAGCCGCTCGACCCGATCGAGGTCCGCTCCGCGCAGGTCCACGTGGTCGATGCGGGTGTTCGACCCCTCGGCGGCGCGGATGCTGCTGCCGTCGAACGACACCCGCAGCAGCTTCGCGTCAGCGATGTCGAGCTCGTCGATGACGCAGTCGCGGAACACCACGTCGGTGATCGTCGAGCCGCGCAGGTTCACGAACCCGAACTTCATGCCGACGAACTCGACGCCGTTCAGCCCGGAGTCGTACAGCTCCGCCGAGCCGACGCGACCGCCGGAGACCCGGACCTCGCGCCACGAGCTGCTCGACGCCCGCAGGATCGGGGCGTCGAGCGAGTCGATGATCGAGTCACGGACCCGGAGCCCACGGAAGTCCGCGTCGTCGCCCCGGAACGTGTCGATGACGCACTCCTCGATCTCCAGGTCGGGCAGTCGCTCGCCGGCCAGGTCGAGGACGTCGATGCGCTTGCCCTCGATGCGGTCACCCGTCAGGACGTCACCGGGTGCTGGCACCCAGTCCTCGAGGTTCGTGGGTTCGGTCAGGGTGATGCGCGGGGCGTCGGTGCCGGAGGAGCGTGCCATGCCCCCAGTCTGGCGGTGACCGCCGACCCAGGGTCACGACCGGGGCCGGGTGAGGACGCTGTCCAGCCGGTAGTCCTTCGCCGGGCCGCGCGCTTCCCACCGCACCGTCCAGCGGTCTTCGTCGCCGCCGAAGGCACCCGTGTAGTCGTCCGGAGCGCAGGCGTGGGCGACGCTCGTGCCCCAGACCCAGTCGTGGAACACCCGACCGTCGGAGAAGTGCACGGTCCAGTCGCCGGCGGCGCGGTGCGCCCCGCCGGTACTCGTCCGCCGCAGGACGAGGGTCCGGGACACGGGCGTCGTCCGACCGTCGAAGGTCATCACGCCCGACTCGTCCCAGCGCACCTCGTCGTCACCGACCCGGGTCAGGGTGGTCGTCCCGGTGACGATCCCCGTGGCACCGGCGCGGTGGTCGTGCACGGTGCGGTGCAGGTCCCACACCCCGAGCAGGTCCGTCGGCAGCAGCACCCGACCAGGCTAACCGCGCAGGGCCTCGGCCCGCGCGGCTCGACGCTCGTCGTCGGTGATGACCCCGCGGGCGTGCAGCTCGTCGAGTTCGAGGAGCCGCTGCTCCGGCGAGCTCCGACGGGCACCGTGCGGGCGCCGGCTGCGGACGACCGCGATGCACACGGCGACGATGACCGCGATGACGATGAGCGCCATGAGCAGGGTCCAGACGAGGTCGTAGACCGGCGGGATCAGGGGGTTCTGCACTTCTTCGGAGGCCATCATCGTCCACGCAGCGCTTCGGCTCGGGCGCTGCGGTGCTCCTCGTCGGAGATCACGCCGCGGGCGTGCAGGTCGTCGAGTTCGGCGAGCCGCTGTTCGAGTGGTTTGTCCGGTGCGAACGTGCGGCTCTGCATCGCCTGGTACGCGATGTCCTCCTGCATGGTGAGCGGGTTCTGACCGCGGTCGGCCATCCGCTTGCCGCGGTAGAGCGCCAGGATGACGATCGTCAGGGTCGTGAGGATCGCCAAC
Organism: Curtobacterium sp. MCLR17_044; assembly: GCF_003234435.1. NCBI lineage: Bacteria > Bacillati > Actinomycetota > Actinomycetes > Micrococcales > Microbacteriaceae > Curtobacterium > Curtobacterium sp. MCLR17_044. Next base: position 29,758 of record NZ_QKTC01000031.1, read on the forward strand.
GCGGCGACGACCCCGAATGCGATGCCGAACCAGCCGTCGAACAGGTCGGGCATCCCCGACTCCCCCGGACCCTCGAGCTCACTGAACGCGGACCAACTGAGCACCATCGCGCTCCCCCTTCTCACAACGACGAGCGAAGCGTAGCGCGAGACGGCGAACACGAGCGGGCGTTCCTTCCCAGAACGCCCGCGATGGAATGTGGAAACGGGCGTACCTGGTCAGAAGTTCCGACCCGGTACGCCCGAAATCACCCGGTACGCCCGATTCGACCAGGCAGCGCGAACCCCAGCCAGCGCAACTCCCACCACCCAGCCCACGGCCCCCGGCC
>NZ_QKTC01000032.1:0-29576 GCF_003234435.1 Curtobacterium sp. MCLR17_044
CTCCCCACCCCGCCCGACCACCCCACGAACACCTGCACCACCGCGCGATCAGCGCCATTGCGAAGGAGCAAGCACATGTCCGCAGACTCGAGTCCGCGCCTCATCAGCGCACAGCTCGTCGGCCTCGACGAGGACCTCGGCGCCACGTCGACCGACGTCATCCGGGTGCTCGCCGACCGCGTCGCCGCGACCGGCCGCGCCGCCGACGGTGCGACGCTCGCCGACGACGCCATCAAGCGCGAGGCGAGCGTCGGAACGGGCGTCCCCGGTGGCATCGCCATCCCGCACGCCCGGTCGGCGTCGGTGTCCGAGCCGACGCTGGCGTTCTCGCGCCTGGCCCGGAAGGTGCCGTTCGGCGCCCCGGACGGCGACGCCGACATCGTCTTCATGATCGCCGTGCCCGAGGGGGCGGACAAGGACCACCTGACGGTCCTCTCGACCCTGGCCCGCGCGCTCATCCGTGAGGACTTCACGGCCGCGCTCCGCGCTGCGGCCACCCCCGACGAGATCGTCCGGTTGGTCGACAACGAGGTGAGCGGCGAAGTGGCCGAGGCCGGCGTCGGGAAGGCGAGTGGTGCCTCCGAACCGGCCACCGCGCCGGAGGCGGGCCGCAAGGTCTTCGTCGGCGTCACCGCCTGCCCGACCGGCATCGCGCACACCTACATGGCGGCGGATGCCCTCGTCGCCGCAGCCCAGCGTGCCGGTGCCGAGATGCACATCGAGACGCAGGGGTCCTCGCAGGTCGAACCCCTCGACCCGGCCCTCATCGCCCGTGCCGACGCCGTCGTGTTCGCGGTCGACGTCGACGTCCGCGACCGCGGTCGGTTCGCCGGCAAGCCGCTCGTGTCCGGGCCCGTCAAGCGCGGTGTCGACGAGCCCGACAAGATGATCGCCGAGGCCATCCGCGCCTCGGAGGACCCGCACGCCGCACGCGTGCAGGGTGGTGCCGCCGTCGAGGGCGAGTCCACCGCCAAGAACGAGCACTTCGGCCAGTCGCTCAAGCGCTGGCTCCTCACCGGCGTCAGCTACATGATCCCGTTCGTGGCCGGCGGCGGACTGCTCATCGCGCTCGGCTTCCTGCTCTCCGGGTACGGCATCGCGCTGAACCACGGCGACTCGGGCATGAGCAACGCCGCCTACACGCTGACGAACTCGACGCTGCTGAACCTGCCGCCGGAGGGCCTCGGCTACTACCTCGGCGCCGCCGCGTTCCAGATCGGACAGGTGTCGCTCGGGTTCCTGGTCGCAGCACTCGCCGGGTACATCGCCTACGCCATCGCCGACCGTCCGGGCATCGCACCGGGCTTCGTGGCCGGGTCGATCGCCGTGTTCATGAACGCCGGGTTCCTCGGTGGTCTGGTCGGCGGTCTCATCGCCGGTGCCGCCGCGTACTGGATCGGGCGCATCCCGACCTGGCGCTGGCTGCGTGGTCTGATGCCGGTCGTGATCATCCCGCTGTTCGCGTCGATCATCGCCTCGGGCCTCATGCTCCTGGTGCTCGGTGGCCCGATCGCCTGGGTCATGACCGAGCTCACCGCCTGGCTCAACTCCCTGTCGGGTGCCTCGGCCGTCCTGCTCGGGATCATCCTCGGGCTGATGATGGCGTTCGACCTCGGTGGTCCGGTGAACAAGGTGGCGTACGCGTTCGCCGTCGCCGGGCTCGGTGCCGGGACCGCCACGAACGTGGTGCCGTTCGAGATCATGGCCGCGGTCATGGCGGCCGGCATGGTGCCGCCGCTCGCACTCGCGCTCGCCTCGACCGTGCTCTACCGCAAGGGCTTCACGAAGCCGGAGCGCGAGAACGGCAAGGCCGCGTGGCTGCTCGGTGCGTCCTTCATCTCCGAGGGTGCGATCCCGTTCGCCGCAGCCGACCCGCTGCGCGTCATCCCGGCGTCGATGGTCGGTGCCGCGATCACGGGTGCGATCTCGATGGCTGCCGGCGTGACCTCGCGAGCGCCGCACGGCGGGATCTTCGTCTTCTTCGCGATCGGTGACGTCCTGATGTTCGTCGTCGCGATCCTGGCGGGGACCGTGGTGTCCGCTCTGGTGCTCGTCGCCCTGAAGAAGTGGGTCCGTCGTCCGGTCGCGTCGCGGGCCGGACCTGGGCCGGTCAGGCGGCCATCGCGAGTGCCGATGGGTCGACCTGGCCGGGGACGCACTCGTCGACGTCGCACGGAGCAATCGGCGCGACCGAGGTGTGGGTGATCTTGGGGTGTACCGGGCGGCGTTCGGTCTCGCCGCGTCCGATGAGGTCCTCGTGGAGCTTTTCGCCCGCCCGCAGGCCCGTGAAGACGATGTCGGACGGGCTGCCGGTGGCCTGGAGCATGCGCCGTGCGATGTCGAGGATCCGGACCGGTGCACCCATGTCGAGCACGAGGACCTCGCCGGGGTGGGCGATCGCAGCCGACTGGATCACGAGGTGGCACGCTTCGGGGATGGACATGAAGTAGCGGGTGGCGTCGGGGTGGGTGACGGTGAGGGGCCGTCCGGCACGGATCAGCTCCGCGAAGAGCGGGAGCATCGAGCCGCGGCTGCCGAGGACGTTGCCGAACCGGACCGACACGTAGTCGTGGCCCGTGTCGGCGGCGGTCCAGGCGGTCAACCGCTCGGCGATGCGCTTGGTCGATCCGAGCACGCTCGTCGGGTTCGCGGCCTTGTCGGTCGAGATGTTCACGAGTGTCCCCACGCCCGCGGCAGCAGCGGCGCGGAGGACGTTCAGGGTGCCGAGGACGTTCGTCTTCCAGCCTTCGTCCGGGTACTGCTCGAGCATCGGCAGGTGCTTCAGCGCCGCAGCGTGGAAGACGACGTCGGGCCGGCGGGTCAGCATGATGTCGCGGATGGCGTCGGCGTCGCGGATGTCGGCGAGGACGACGTTCTTCGTGTCGAGGAGCCCGTGACCGTCCACGGAGACCTGCACCTGCTGCAGGGCGGTCTCGTCGCGGTCGAGCATGATGATCTCCGCCGGCTCGAACCGGACGAGCTGTCGGCAGAGTTCGCTGCCGATCGAGCCGCCGGCGCCCGTGATCAGCACCGACCGGCCCCGGACGAAGTCGACGGTGATCTCGAGCTCGGCCTCGGGCTGTCGATCCCCGATCAGTGCGTCGATGTCGAGCCCGTCGAGGCCGGGGATGCTGCGCTGTGGCATGGGGGTCTCCTCCGTGAAGTCCTCCCCAGTGTGAACCTCTCGCATGTGAAATGTCAATTGGTCAGTCGGCGATGTTCGCCGTCACCGCGTCGATGTACGCCGCACGCTCCTCGCGCGAGTGCGGGCGCCCCGGCACGCCCGGCCGCTGCTCCCACGGGAACGGCCCGGCCTCGTGCCGGTACTCGATGCCCATGGCCTCGAGCCGGGCGGTGTGCTCGGCCAGGCGTCCGCGGAACTCGGCGAGGTCGCGCGGCCCGGTGACGTCGGCCGACCACAGTGCCTCGGCGAGGGCGGCGACGCGGGGGAAGAGCTGGTAGTCGAGCCGACGGGCGGAGTCGACGTGCTCCGTCCACATGTTGCCCTGGCCGCCGATGACGTGGGCGCGCTCGTCGTCGGTGAGCCCCGACGGCACCGGGTCGAAGGCGAAGACGTCGTCGACGGTGAGCACGATCGACACCGGGATCGGCTCGGTCGACAGGTCGCTCTGGCGGTAGTCGAGGTACACCTGGTCGTCCGGCGACGAGATGACGTCGTGCCCGCGGCGGGCGGCGGTGCGTGCGCCGGTCAGCCCGCGCCAGGAGACCACGGTGGCCGAGGGGTCGAGCGTGCCGCCCTCGAGGATCTCGTCCCACCCGAACGCCCGCCGGCCGTGCGACTCGACGTGTGCGGCGAGCTGCCCGATGATCCAGGCCTGCAGCTGTTCCTCGTCCTGCAGCCCGAGCTCGCGGATGCGCTCCTGGGTGCGGGGGTCGGTCTCCCACTGCACCTTCGGGCACTCGTCGCCGCCGATGCCGATGTAGCCGGAGGGGAAGAGTGCGATGACCTCGTCCAGGACGTCCTTGAAGAAGTCGATCGTGGCGTCCTCGGCGTTCAGGACGTCGTCGGCGATGCCCCACTCCGTCCACACCTCGACCGGTTCGCCCGTGACGCCGAGCGACGGGTAGGCCGCCAGCGCCGCGCGGACGTGCCCGGGGGTCTCGATCTCGGGGACGACGGTGACGAACCGGTCGGCCGCGTACGCCACGATCTCGCGGACGTCGTCCTGCGTGTAGTACCCGCCGTGCGGGCGGCCGTCGAACCCGGCGACGACGAGTGTGCCGTCCGGCCCGGGGACGTGCGCGCCGACCTGGGACTCCCGACGCCAGGACCCGACCTCGGTCAGGCGCGGGTACTTCCGGATCTCGATGCGCCACCCCTGGTCCTCGGTGAGGTGGAAGTGCAGGCGGTTGATCCGGTGCGCGGCGAGCTGGTCGATCACCCGCATGACCTCGTGCTTCGTCCGGAAGTGCCGGGCGACGTCGAGCATCACGCCGCGCCAGGCGAAGGCCGGAGCGTCCTCGACGACCACGGCGGGGACGGACCACGGACCGGTCGCGACCCGGCCGCGGCGGTACACGTCCGGGGGCAGCAGCTGCAGCAGGGCCTGCACACCGTAGAAGACCCCGGCGGGCGAGCCGCCGACGACGTCGACGCCGTCCGGCGTCACCGTGAGGCGGAACGACTCCGCCCGGTCGCCCTCCGGCGTCGTCGGGCCCGCGGGCAGGGACGGGTCGTCGGCGACGCGCAGCGCGATCGTGCCGGCCTCCGGTGCCGTGTCGTCGAGGGCGTCCCGCACCGGCAGCCCGGTCGATCCCCGCAGGGTCTGCTGCAGGTACAGTCGGACGGACTCGCTCGCCGGGTCCGCGGCGATCCGGGTCGACGGGGTGATCGCGAAGGCCCCGACACCGGGAGCGGTGCGGCGCGGTCGTGGGACGAGCATGTCGGAGCCACCATTCCTCAATGATCTTTCGTAATGTGGAGGCTATGACCGTGGAGCAGACCGTGTCAACGACCCCCGGTGTCGTGGGGACGACCCCCGGCGTCCTGCGGCAGATGAACTCGCGGGCGATCCTCGACGAGCTCCTGCGTGACGACGTCTCCCGCACGGTCACCGAGCTCGGGCGCACGGTCGGGCTCTCCCGCCCCACGGTCGAGGCGGCGCTCGCCGACCTGGTCGACGAGGGCTGGGTGACCGAGGCCGAGGCGATCGCCACCCCGAACAAGGCCGGTCGTCGCGCCAAGCGCTTCGCCGCGGACGCGTCGGCCGGCTCCGTGCTCGGCGTGGACCTCGGCCTGCACGGGATCGTCGGCGTGCGCGCGGACCTGCGCGGCGTCACGCTCGCCCGCGTCGAGGAGCGCTACACCGACCTCGCCGACGCCGAACAGGCCTGGTCGAGCGTGCAGGACGTCGTCCGTCGGCTGACGGCGCCCGTCGGTGGCACGGTCGGTGGCTCCGCCGGTGGTGCGCCGGTGCTCGGTGCCACGTTCGGGGTCCCGGCGGTCGTCGACCGCGACGGCGCGATCGACTACACGGTCGCGGTGCCGGAGTGGGTCGAGCGGCGGGTGCCCGGCCGGATCCAGGACCTCTTCCCCGGGGTCGCCACCTTCTTCGACAACGACGCCAAGCTGGCGGCCACTGCCGAGGCGCGGTGGGGGCGGTTCCACGGCGTCCGGGACGCCCTGTACCTGGTCATGGGCCGGCAGATCGGTGCCGCCCTGGTGGTCGACGGCTCGTTGGCGCGCGGTGCGCGCGGTGCGGCCGGCGAGATGGGCGGCATCGCCTCGACCGGCTGGCCCGCCGCACCCGCCCGCCTGGAGGCCCGGATCCCGTCCGGCACGGACCTCGAGTCCGTCTTCGCGGCGGCGGCCCAGGGCTCGGTGTCGGCCGTCGAGACCGTCCGTGCGTTCGCGGCCGACGTGGCACCCGGCGTCGTGCAGCTCGTGACGACGATCGACCCCGAGGTCGTCGTCGTCGGTGGCGAGGTCCTGCCGGCTGCCGAGGTGTTCTGCGCCGCGCTCGACGAGATCGTCACGCCGCAGCTCCGGCACCCGGTGGTGTTCGCCCCGTCGACCGTCGGTCGCGACGCCGTCGCCCGGGGCGCGCTCGCCCGGTCGCTCGCGCACGTCCGGTCCGCTCACATGGGACTCGGCTGACACCCAGGGAGCGTGCCGGGTCCTGACAGGGCGTTCAGGGATGCTGGGGGCATGACGACTGCCCTGACCGCCCGTGCCATGACCGTCGCCAGTGGCGACTCCACCGCGCCGTCGGACCTCGGCGGCCTCTCCGGCCTGGTGCTGCAGCTGATCGACGCGCTGGGGGAGTGGGGCGTCGGGCTGATGCTCTTCGTCGAGACGGTGTTCCCGCCCATCCCGTCCGAGGTCATCCTGCCGCTGGCCGGGTTCCTCGCGGGTGCCGGCCAGATGAACCTGGTCCTGGTCCTGGTGCTGGCGACGATCGGTTCGTACCTCGGGGCGCTCGTGCTGTACTGGCTCGGCGCGAAGATCGGGTTCGAACGCACCACGCGGTGGTTCGGCAAGCTGCCCCTCGTCGACGAGGACGACTTCCGCAAGGCAGCCGGCTGGTTCCACCGGCACGGCAAGAGCGCGGTGTTCTTCGGCCGGTTCGTCCCGATCGTCCGCAGCCTCATCTCGTTGCCGGCCGGCGCCGACCGCATGCACCTCGGCACGTTCTCGGTGTTCACGATCATCGCGAGCGGCATCTGGAACAGCGCGCTCGTGCTGCTCGGTGCCGCGTTCGGGTCGCAGTACGACCAGGTCGAGGCGTACACCGAGTGGATCGACCGCGTGCTCTACGTTGCGATCGCCGCGGTCGTGGTGACCTTCGTCGTGCGCCGGGTCCGCCGTGTCCGCGCCGAGCGGCGTACGGGCGGCCCCGACGACGACCACGACGACGCCGCCGGCAGCCCTGCCGTGGGCGGTGCCCGGGGTCGTCGTCGCGCCGAGCCCGCCCGCGACTGAGCCTCAGGCCTTCGTCAGCGCCGACTCCTTGTGGGCGGCCTGCTTGCCGCTCTTCTCCGACTCGACGATCCAGTACGGGTCGTCGTCGGTCGGCGTGAAGTGCTGCCCGTCGAACTCGAAGTCGCTCGTCCGCTTGCGCACGAGCGTGCCGATCGTCCTGCCCTGCGAGGTGTTCCAGTGCACCTCGTCACCCTTCGACAACGCCATGCTGTCCTCCTTGCGCGATTCCTCGTCCTGGTGGAGGTCGGACTGTACCCCGTCGATCCCCGGGAAATCAGGGAAGTAGGGCGATCACGATGTCGTAACGGCCATGCGGATCGAGAGTCGGACGCGTACCGTTTCCCCTGAGCCCACACGCCGGCAGCGGCCGCGGAACCACGGGCTCCGGACGGGACGACGGACACCATGACCCTGCTGGACAGCGCGCGGGCGGACACCGTCCTCTCTGCGCGGTACCGGCTCGTGAAGCTCATCGGCACCGGCGGCATGGGATCCGTCTACGAAGCCCGTGACGAGCACACGTACCGGGCCGTGGCCGTGAAGCTCTTCGCGACCCCGGACAAGATGACCACCGCCGACCGTGTCCGCCAGGAGCGCGAGATCCGGCTGCTCAGCATGCTCTCCCACCCGGGCCTCATCCCGCTGTACGACGCCGGCACCCACGAGTTCGAGGACGGCCCGCACCGGTTCATCGTGATGGAGCTCATCGCCGACACGACGCTGCTCCGCCGTCTGTCCGAGGGAGCCCTGCACAACTACGAGGTGGCCGACCTCGGTGCGCAGCTCGCCGACGCCCTGGCCTACGTGCACTCGCGCGGCATCGTGCACCGCGACGTCAAGCCCGCCAACATCCTGATCAGCGACGAGGGTTCGTCCGGGTTCGCCCGCACGGTCAAGCTCACCGACTTCGGCGTCGCCCACTTCGTCGACGGTTCCCGCCTGACGAACGACGGCACGGTCATCGGCACCGCCGCCTACCTCAGCCCGGAGCAGGTCGCCGGCGAACCGATCAGCTTCGCCACCGACGTGTACTCGCTCGGGCTCGTCCTGCTCGAGGCGCTGACCGGCAAGCAGGAGTACTCGGGCACCCTGATCGAGGCCGCCCTCGCCCGGCTCCGCCGCGACCCCGAGGTCCCGGACGACGTCGCCGACGAGTGGCGCGAGCTGCTCAGCCGGATGACGGCCCGCGACCCGGAGCGCCGGCCCACCGCGGTCGCCATCGCCAACGCGCTGCGCGGCGGCTCCACCCAGATCACCGGCCCGGTGCCGCTCGGCCCGGAACGCGTGAAGCACCAGCGTGACCACCGCATGCACCGCGCCGCGCACCGGCACGCAAGGCGCGGCACGTTCTCGGCGGTGCGTCGCTGGCGGCGGCGGAACGTCCTGGTCGGGTCCTTCGCGGCCTTCGGCGTCACCGCGGCGTGCGTGGCCGCCTACGTCGCGGGCGCCCTGCACTGAACCGCTCGGCGGCTCCGTGCTCCGGGCACCGGAGCACCCTGGCAGGATGGACAGCATGACCGACCAGCGCTGGATCAAGATCTGTGGCCTGTCGACGCCCGACACCGTGGACGCCGCCGTCGACGCGGGTGCCGACGCCGTCGGGTTCGTCTTCGCGGCGGGCAGCCCCCGGACCGTCACCGCCGACCTGGCGAAGGAACTCGTCGAGCGGGTGCCGGACGGCATCGACGCCGTCGGGGTCTTCCGTGACCAGAAGATCGACGAGATCGTCGGCATCGCCTCCGAGGTCGGGCTCACGACGCTGCAGCTGCACGGTGGCGAGTCGGCGTCCGACTTCGCCCGCGCGCGCGACGCCGGCTTCTTCACCATCCGGGCCATCGCGGCCGAGGACTACCTGCGCGAGACGCCCGAGCAGCGCGCCGCGTTCGACCACGACCTGCTGCTGCTCGACGCCGCCGTGCCCGGCAGCGGTCGCCTGATCGACCCGGCCACCATCGAGGGCGTGGACGAGGCCTGGATCCTCGCCGGCGGGCTGACCCCGGCCAACGTGGTCGCCGCGGTCGAGGCGCTCGACCCCGACGGCGTCGACGTGTCGAGCGGGGTCGAGTCCGAGCGCGGCGTCAAGGACCCCGCCAAGATCCGCGCCTTCGTCGAGGCCGTCCGCAGCCTGGGCTGAGCGCCCGGCCGCGTCGGTCGCGTTCGCGGCTCTGGACGCGACCGGGGACGGACAGGAGGCGCGGTGCGGGCCCGCCACGGGCCTCCCGTCCGCCGCGCGGTCAGCGCAGGGTGGGGATGAGCTCCGTCAGGAACGCGTCCGTGTCCTCCCAGCCCTGCACCGCGTGGCAGGGGACGCCGAGCGCCTTCACCGGGTAGTCGTTGCCCTCGGGGTCGAGCCGGTCGCCCACGAAGAGCATGTCGTCGAGCGCGATGCCGGTGATCTCGGCGAGGCGCTGCATGCCGTAGGCCTTGTCGATGCCCTTGCGGGTGATGTCGATGCTGGTGGAGCCGCCCGAGCGGACCTCGAGGTCGGGCAGGTCCTGCTGCACCAGGCGGCGCAGGTGGTCCTTCTTCTCGCCGGTCGGGTCCCACTGCTTCTTGACGTCCACCGGGGCGGCCTGGCCGAGGGCGGAGAACGTGATCTGCGACCCGCGGTCCTCGAGGATGGCGCCCCAGGTCTCGGACTCCCAGTACCCGGCTTCCTTCGCACGGGCCTCGACCGCGGCGAGGGCGCGGTCCTTCTGCTCGTCGGTGAGGTCCTCGGCGTACTGCAGCGCCCAGTCCTGGTCCTCCCAGCGGTAGTACCGGGTGCCGCAGGTGGGCAGGAGGTGCAGGGCGTCGAGCGTCAGGCCGTCGCGCTGCCGGAGCGGGGTGACCAGCTGCTGCTCGAACTGGGTGAAGTTGCCGCCGGAGATGACCGCGACCGGCACGACCTCGAGCAGCGACGCGAAGGTCTCGAGCATGCGGGGGTCGAGGGAGGACTTCGACGGGGCGAGCGTGTCGTCCAGGTCGAAGGCGACGAGGCGGGGCGTGGTCATGCCCCCGATCCTGCCAGAGCCCGCCGACCAGCCGCAGGGTGCGACCATCCGGGCACCCCGGTGCTGCGCGAAGTCTGCGGGGTCACGCGCCGTGCGTGGCGGGGACCCGGTCGCGCGCGTAGGTGATGTCCGTGTAGCCGTGCGGGGCCGGGTTGCCGTCCTCGTCGAGGTTCACGAACACGACCTCGTCGATCGTCAGGATGCTGCGGTGCGTGAAGAGGTTGCGCGCCTCGGCCCGCATGGTCAGCGACGTGCGGCCGAACCGGGTGGCGACGAGGCCGATCTCGACGATGTCGCCCTCCTTCGCCGAGGACAGGAAGTTGATCTCCGACATGTACTTCGTGACGACCTTGCCGTTGCCGAGCTGGATGATCGCGTAGACCGCGGCCTCCTCGTCGATCCAGCGGAGCAGGCTGCCGCCGAACAGGGTGCCGTTGGCGTTGAGGTCTTCCGGTCGCACCCACTTCCGGGTGTAGAAGTTCATCTCCGGCGGGGCGTCGTCCTGGTGCTGATCCATGTCACGTCATGGTACGCCGACGGCCGCGCCCCCGCAGGGACGCGGCCGTCGTGGCGATCGCGGGCGGCGGTGCCGCCGGTGCTCACTCCTTGACGAGGACGACCTCGTCGAGGGGGATGCGGGTGCGCGGAGCGACCTCGCGCTCGGCGGCCTTGTCGTCGAGCTGCGACGGGTGCGCCACGGTGCCGACGGCCGTGACCGTGTACGGCAGGAAGCGCTCGGGCAGGTCGAACGCGGCACGGAGCCCGGCGGCGTCGATGCCCGCCATCTGGTGCACGTGCAGGCCCTCGGCGTGCGCCTGCACGGTGAGGGCGGCGAGCGACTGGCCGAGGTCGTACTGCGCGAAGGGGCGCTCCTCGCCGTCGGCGGTCACGGTCTCGAGCACGCCGACGACGAGGGCGCTGGCGCGGAAGGCCCAGGCGGCGTTGAAGCCGAGCAGGTTCTCGTTGATCTTCCGGAACGTCTCGGTGCCGCGGCGGCCGGCGATGAAGCGGCGGGGCTGGAAGTTCATGGCCGAGGGTGCCCAGCGAGCGGCCTCGAGGACGGCGTCGAGCTGGTCGTCCGAGATCGTCGCGGTCTCGTCGTAGGAGCGGGGGCTCCAGCGCTCCTCGAGCAGCGGCACGAGCGGCTGGCTGGAGTCGGTGGACCGGGTGAGGGTGTCGGCGTTCGTCGAGGTCATGATGCGCTCAACGGTATTCGATGCGTACGCATTTCCGACCTGAGTGACGTCACATCACCGCCGGCAGGTGCCAGGATGGACGGGATGGGTGGCGTGTTGACCGGCTTCGCGATCATCGGCGCGATCATCGCCGGTGGGTACGTCGTCGGACGCATCGGCCTGCTGGGCCCGCACGCGCAGTTCGTGATGAGTCGGCTCGCGTTCTTCGTGCTGATGCCGTGCCTGCTGTTCCACACCATCGCGACCGCCGACATCGCCTCGCTGCTGTCCTCGATGCTCTGGGTCTCGTTGCTGAGCGCCGCCGTGGTCGCCCTCGGCGCCGCCGCCGTGTTCCGCTTCGTGCTGCGCCGCCCCGTCACCACGACCACCGTCGGTGCCCTGGCGTCGAGCTACGTGAACGCGAACAACATCGGGCTGCCGGTGGCCGTGTACGTGCTCGGACAGGCGACCGCGGTCGTCCCGGTGATCCTGCTGCAGCTCGTCGTGATGGCCCCGATCGCGCTGACGATCCTCGACGCTGCGACCGCGGGCGGCGGCGGGTGGGGACGACGGATCGCGGGGCCGTTCCGGAACCCGATCATCATCGCCTCGCTCGTCGGGCTGGTGTGCTCGGCGACCGGGATCACGCTGCCCGACCCGGTGCTCGAGCCGTTCTCGCTCGTCGGCGCGGCCGCGGTGCCCGTCGTGCTGCTGTCGTTCGGGATGAGCCTGCACGGTGCGACCCCGCTGCGGGACCCGGCGATCCGGACCGACGTCATCGTCGCGTCGTCGATCAAGCTCGTGGTGATGCCGGCCGTGGCGTTCGTGTTCGCCCGGTTCGTGTTCGGGCTCGGCGACCAGGAGGTCTTCGTGCTCACCACCCTCGGCGCCCTGCCGGCGGCGCAGAACGTCTTCAACTACGCGCAGCGGTACGGGGCTGCGGTCCCGGTGGCGCGGGACGTCGTGCTCATCTCGACGCTCGGCTCGGTGCCCGTGCTCGTCGCGATCGCCGCCCTGCTGCACCCGTAGCGCGCCCTGGACGCGCGTCGCTGGCGTGTGGCCGCCCGCAGACGCCGTCGTGTTGTCGAGACGCCTCGATGTCGCCGAGACGCCGCCGCATTCGGCGGCGTCTCGCGCTCTTGCGGGCGTCCTGCGGACACGCCGGCGTCTTCCGCGCCGAGGTCGCGCGCCACGGCCGGACGGGAGGCCCATGGCGGGGGCGCACCGGGCCTCCCGTCCGGCTGTGCTGGCGACCACCGCGGATGGTGAGCAGCAGAGGTCGGGTCGCGTCCGCCGACTCGACCATTCCTGCCCACGAAGCGCGGACGGCACGCGCGTACCCTGGCGGGCACGCGGGGCGGACCGCCTCGTGACCGATGACCACGACGAGGAGACCGGCGATGGACACGATGGCGATGATGAAGAACATGTCGATGACGGACATGCCCATGGAGATGGACATGGACATGATGCAGGACACGATGATGGCGATGAACGCCGCGTCGATGGCCGCGACGATGTGCTCCGCGGCCGACATGCGGATGGGCGGCGAGATGGCCACCTGCGCCGCGATGTGCTCGAACACCGCGATGCTCGCCGACACCGGCATGCGGATGATGATGCGTCCGATGGGGATGGACACCGCCGCGATGCAGGCGATGCTCATGGCCGTCGTCGCGATGGGCACCGCGTGTGCCGCCGAGTGCCGCCAGCACCAGGACATGGACGAGTCGTGCCGGTACTGCGCCATGGCCTGCGACGAGATGGTGTCGAAGTGCCAGGCGATGCTCGACTCGATGGCGGCCTGACCCGCTCCGTGCGCGCTCCGCGACGCGTGCGCGCTACGCGACCCGTGCGGTGGTCTGTCGACCGCCGGCGCTGAGGATCTCCGCGACCGGGTGGTGGGCGACCGGCTCGCCGACCGACAGGACGCCGTCGGCGTCCGCCACCCGCAGCTGCGTGATGCTCCCGTCGAGGAACAGCACCACGGCGTCGGCTGCGCGGGTCTCGACGACGATGCCGTCGCGCCACGCACCGGGGGCCGCGGTCGCCATGAGGCGCTGGATGGGAAGGATCGTCGTGCGGGACATGGCTTCACCTGCTCTCGAAGGGGTTCGGTGCAGGAAACCTACGTCGGCGTGACGGACGGCTCAATCACGGCGGACGCCGGGCGTAACAGAGTCGGACGGGCGCCGATCCCGGGCCGGGCCGGGCCGGACGGGGCCGGTGACCCGACGCCGATCAGAAGATCATCGGGCGGTCGTCGTCGAGCGACGTGTCCAGGTCGAGGTCGACCACCACGGGGACGTGGTCGCTCGGGGCGTCGCCCTTGCGCTCGTTCCGGTGGATCGAGGCGTCGGTGACGACGTCCGCGAAGGCCTGCGAACCGAGCACGAAGTCGATGCGCATGCCCTCGTTGCGCGGGAACCGCAGCTGCTTGTAGTCCCAGTAGGTGTAGCCGTCGGGCACGATCGGGCGCACGACGTCCTGCAGGCCCCGCGCCTCGAACTCGCGGAACGCGGCGCGCTCGGGTTCACTGACGTGCGTCGACCCCTCGAAGACCTGCATGTCCCAGACGTCCTGGTCGAGCGGTGCGACGTTCCAGTCGCCCATCAGCGCGAGCGGGGTCTCCGGCGATGCCTCGATCCACTCCGAGGTGCGGTCGGCCAGCTGGGCGAGCCAGTCGAGCTTGTACGTGTAGTGCGGGTCGCCGAGCTCGCGGCCGTTCGGCACGTAGAGGCTCCAGAGCCGCACGCCGTCGACCGTGACGCCGATCGCGCGGGCCTCGACCGGCAGGTCCGGCCCCTCGTGGCCCTTCAGGAACCCGGGCTGGCCGGGGAAGTCGCGGGTGACGTCCTCCATCGGCAGGCGGCTGGCGAACGCGACGCCGTTCCACTGGTTCAGGCCGTGCGCCTCGACGTGGTACCCCGCGGCATCGAACTGCTCGACCGGGAACTGCTCCGGCTTGCACTTGATCTCCTGCATGCCGAGGACGTCGATGTCCTCACGCACCAGCCAGTCGACGATCCGACCCACTCGGGTGCGGACGGAGTTCACGTTCCAGGTCGCCACGCGCATGGAACAAGAACCTACCGGTGCCGACTGACGACGAGGTCGGCACGTGCGCCGCCTGTGCGGCGTACGGCACGATGGTGTTCGCTGGAGGCCAGCAATCGACCGCACGGAGGCAGCAATGGCATCGACGACCAACCGCGTCGACGGGACCACGACCGGGGCCACGCTCGGGACCGGGGCCGGGAGCACCCAGCCCGCCGGCACCACCACGACGCAGGTCACCGCCAAGGGCAGGACCATCATCGACGACACGGTCGTCGCGAAGGTCGCGGGCATCGCCGCCCGCGACGTCCCCGGCGTCTTCGCACTCGGCGGCAACGCCTCGCGGGCGTTCGGTGCCATCCGCGACGCCATCGGCTCGAGCGCGCTCGGCCAGGGCGTCCGCGTCGAGGTCGGTGAGACCCAGGTGGCCGTCGACCTGACCATCGTCGTGGACTACCCGACGCCGATGATGGAGGTCGCCTCCGCGGTCCGTGCCGCCGTCACGAACGCCGTCACCGAACTCGTCGGCCTCGAGGTCACCGAGGTCAACATCGCCATCAACGACGTGAACATCCCGGCGCTCAACGGCGTCGCGGACGAGCTCGACACCCGGGACGGTCGGGTCCGGTGAACGCCACCGTCGTCGGGATGGGCACCGGCGCCCTGCTCGCGATCGTCGCCGTGACGCTCGGGTTCTGGGCGTTCGTCGTCGTCGCCGTCTGCATGGCGGTCGGTGCACTGGTCGCCCGCATCGTCACGGGTGACGTCGACTTCCGTCGCCTGCTCGACGTGCTGCGCGGACGCCGGAGCTCGTCGTGAGCGACGCCGCCGTCGCCACGGCCGGCGACAGCGGCGTCCGGCTCCGCGGCTCCGACCGCATCGGCACGTCGGCGCTGGTGCACACCGCCCAGGCGGTCGCCGCCGAAGCACTGCGCGTGGCCTTCCGGGAGGTCCGTGCCCGGGTCGCCGACGACGGTCGCGGCGCGCTGGCGGTCGAGATCACCGCCCCGCTCGCCCTGCCGGTGCTGGGCTCGCACGCACTCCCCGACGAACCCGTCGTCGCCACGGCGCACCGGGCTCGCGGCACGATCGCCGAGCGCTTCCGGACCATCACCGGCCGACAGGTCGCCCGCGTGACGGTGACCTTCGCCTCGTCGGTCGTGGACGCCCCGCGGAGGGTCCGGTGACCGCCCAACCCCTCGTCGGCGCGCCCGCCGCGGACCACGCTGCCACCTACCGCCGCCTGCTGCGCCGCGAGACCCACGTCTCCCGCTCCGGCGCCGTCGTCGTCGCGATGCTCATCGCTCTGGTGCTCGCCGCCGCCGCGGTCTTCGCCGGCGCACTCGTCCTGCTCGACCAGAACGTGCTCGGTGTCGACCCCCGTGCCGTGGTCGACGCCGCGCTCGCCGCTCCGGACGGCCTCGACACGACGATCGTGATCGGCATCGGCGCCGTCGTGGCCCTGATCGGCCTCGTCCTCCTGCTGCAGGGGATCCTGCCCCAGCGCCGTCCTCGGCACGTGATGTCGTCCGACCGGCTCGCAGTCGTCGTCGACGACGAGGTCCTGGCCTCCGCCGCGGCCCGAGCCGCCCGTTCCGCGACCCGTCTGGGCGCCGACGCCGCCGTGGGCACCGTCGGTCGCCGCACGGTCGACGTCGTGCTCCGGCCCGCAGCCGGGGTGGACGTCCCCGCGGTCGCCGCGACCGAGGCCGTCGAGCGGGAGTTCGCCGCGATCGACGCGCAGCCGGCCCTCGCCGCGCGCGTCCGGGTGCAGCCGACGGGACGGGTGGACGGATGAACGCCACGAACCGCGCGCTCGGCCGGACGGCGCTCGTCGTGCTCGGGCTCGTGCTGCTCGTCGCCGGGGTCGCCGCGATCCTGGTGCAGACCGCGCAGGGGCTGCCCCTCGTCGCATCGTGGTGGCGCACGGTCGGTGATGCGCTCGCCGGACTCGGCACCGGGGCGTCGCGTGACGACTCGGTGTTCGCGTGGACCTGCGTGCTCGGCGGTGGCGTCGTGCTCGGCGTGCTCGCACTCGTCGTGCTGACGACGCTCGGCGGTGGCCGCGAGAGCACCGTCGTGGACAGCGACGGTTCGGCCGACGGCGTCGCCGGCTCGGTGCGCATCGAGTCCACCGCCGTGCAGCACGCGCTCTCCTCGGCCATCGGCGACATGCCCCAGGTCGGTTCCCTCGCCGTCGACGTCTACCGGGTCCGTGGTGGTCGGGCGATCCGGGTGCGGGTCCGTCCGCGCCGGGGTGCCGCGCCGCGGGAGATCACCGAACGGGTCGAGGCCGTCGTCGCCGACCTGGACGCCCTGCTCGGCGAACGCCTGCCCGTGCTGCTCGAGATCGCCCGTGGTGGGTCGGGGTCCTCCCGTCCGGACCGCGTGCACTGAGCGTCACCGTGGTGCGCTCGATCGGTGGGCTGCCCCGGCCGGGTGAGACCGTCCCGGTGCCGCGCGTGGTCACCGAGGTGGCCCGGGGGCGTGAGGTCGCGCTCGTCTGGCACAACCAGATCGGCGGGACGACGTTCCGCATCGGACCGGACGCGCACGCCGACGAGTTCGTGAAGGTGCTGCCCCGCGCCTACGGTTCGTGGATCGGCGGCGAGGCCGCGCGGCTGACGTGGGCGTCCCGGTACGCCCGGGTGCCGGAGGTCATCGACCACGGCACGGACGACGACGGCGTCTGGCTGCACACCCGTGCCGTGCCCGGGTGGAGCGCCGTCGACCCGCGCTGGCACGACGAACCCCGGACCGCGGTGGTCGCGGTGGGGGAGGGCCTGCGCGCGCTGCACGACACGTTGCCCGTCGACGACTGCCCGTTCACGTGGGCGACCGCGGACCGGCTCGATCGTGCGCGCGGGGCTGCCGCCGACGCCGACGCCGAGCTCGGCCCGGGCGGTCTCGGTCCGGAGCCAGCGACCGACCGGATCGTCGTCTGTCACGGCGACCCGTGCACGCCGAACACGCTCATCGGTGCCGACCGGCGGTGGAGCGGGCACGTCGACCTGGACGCGATGGGGGTCGCGGACCGCTGGGCCGACATCGCGGTGGCGACGATGGCGCTCGGCTGGAACTACGGACCCGGGTGGGAGCCGCTGTTCCACCGGGCGTACGGGCTGCCGGACGACCCGGAGCGCACCGCGTGGTACCGGGCGCTGTGGAACGCCGGCGACGACGGGATCGACGACCCAGAGTCGGGGTCGATCGGCTAGAAGGCGACCCCGCGAGCGCCCATGAAGGGCACCGGGTCGGTGGTGGCGCCGTTGATGTGCACCTCGACGTGGCTGTGGCAGCCGGTCGACGCCCCGGTGGAGCCGACGAGCGCGATGAGCTGCCCCGCGGAGACCTGCTGGCCGGTGGCGACCCGGAAGCCGCCGTCGACGATGTGGCCGTACGCGGTCTGCACGCCGCCGCCGTGGTTGATGCGGACGTAGTTGCCGTAGCCTCCGTACCAGCCGACGTAGTCGACGGTGCCGGCCGAGGCCGCGACGATGGGCGTGTAGCAGCCGCTCGCCAGGTCGGTGCCCTCGTGCATGGTGACGACGCCGGTGATCGGGTGCACGCGGTACCCGTAGGGGCTGATGACGTAGCCGCTGGCCGGCCGGACCCAGCCGGTCCCCGAGCCCGCGCCGACGGAACCGCCGCCGCCCGAGCCGCTGCTGCCGGTCGAGCCGCCGCCTGACGGAGCGCCCCCGCCGGAGTTCGCGGCGGCCTGTGCGGCAGCTGCTCGCTGCGCGGCGGCTGCGCGCTCTGCGGCTTCGCGTGCGGCCTTCTCCTCCGCCGCCTTGCGGACGCGCTCACCCTTGGCGAACTCGGCTTCGGTCCGGACGCGGCCGGAGGTCAGGGTCGCGAGCTGGGCGTCGAGTCGGGCCTTGTTCGACTGCTGCTCGTCGTAGGCGGCCTGCACGGCGTCGGACGCCGCCTGGGCTTCCTGCATGCGGTCTTCGGCTTCGGCAGCGAGGTCGCCCAGCGCTTCGGCGGCGCGGTCGGCCTGTGCCTCGAGCGAGCTGGCGACGGCGGCGTCGGCGCTCGCGGCGGCCTGCACACGCTCGGCCTGCTCGGAGAGCTTGCTCAGCGCACCGAGGTTGTACAGCAGATCACTGGCGTCTTCGCCCTGGGTGATCACCGAGGTGGTGACGTCGGCGCCACCGGAGCGGGACATCTGCGCGGCGAACTGCCCGGCCTGCGCGGCGCTCTGGTCGGCGACCTTCGCGTGGTCCTTCGCGTCGGCGCGGAGCTGCTGTTCCTTCTCGGCCGCGGTCTGGGCCTTGCGCTGTGCCTTGTAGAACACGTCGCCGAGCTTCTGCGCCTTCGCCTCGGCAGCCTCGACCTTGGCGTCGAGTTCGCTGATGATGCCCCGGATCTCGGTGATCTGGCCCTGCTTCGCGGATTCCTTGCCGCGGGCGGACTTCACTTCGTCCCACGTGGGGTAGGTCACCGCCTGGGCGGCCGGAGCGTCGGCGATGACCGTGCCGACGAGGCCCGCGAGTGCCAGGCCGGTGACGGCGAGGCGCAGGCGCACGGGGACACGGTGGGCGCGGGGGCTGGTGGGACGAGACATCGAGCACGAGCCTATACATCCGTACAGCGAGCATCGGACGGCAACGCGCCGCTGTGGACAACTTCAGCAGTGGATCAGAAGCCGCGGTCGCGCCGGATGACGTCGGCGCTCCCGACGACGTCGCGCCGCAGGATCGCCTGCCCGGTGGTGCCGGCGTAGTCGTAGACGTCGAACCCGGTGCAGTGGGTGATCGTCGCCGGGGGGCCGAGGGAGTCCTCGACCGCGGTGGTCCAGAGGTCGTGCGACCCGACCACCACGAAGCTCGGGTCGGCGTCGCGGTAGGCGCCGAGGTCGACGAGCCACGGGTACGTCTCGAAGGTGTCGCGGACCTGCAGCAGCCCGACGTTCGCCGCCGCGTAGGTGGCGAGGGGCCGGACCGTCCAGAACTGCCCGACGCCGGTGACCTGGCGTCCGTCGGCCCAGCGGTCCAGGCACGCGGCCGCCGGGTACCGCGCGGTCGACACGGCGTGGGCGGTGCCGGGCGCCACGGCGATCCCGGTCGCGAGGACGGCGGCCATCGCGACCGCCACCCCCGCCCGGACCCCGCGGTGCGGGCGGTGCACGCGGGTGCGGCGGACCGCGGTGCGGGTGAGTTCGGCCACGGCGACGAGCGCGAGCAGCGGTGCCGTCACGATCGGCTGCAGGTAGCGCGGGGTCTCGGACCCGGCGACGACGACCCCGACGGACACGGCGACGACGGTCACCAGCGGCAGCACCGTCGCGACCAGCACGGTGCGTGCGGTGCGGACCCGCCAGGCCCAGACCGTGCCGCCGACGGTGACGAGCACCCCGGCGAACAGCAGCAGGAGCCCGAGGTCGCCTGGTGCCGTGCCCGCCCGGTCGTCGGTCAGCGCCGCGAAGAACCGCAGGGTCTCGCCGGCCCGTGACGGCTGCACGTACGTCGCCGGGTCGAGGGAGACGAACGGTCGCAACGGGATCCGCACCAGGTACCCGACGACCGATCCGACCGTGACGGCACCGGCGAGCAGCGCAGCGGGGCGCCACGGCACCCGCCGTGCCAGCACCAGGAGCCCGAGGGTGACGACGACGGGAGCGGCGGACCACGGCACGTACAGCGGGTTCGACGCGGTCGTGCACGCGGCGACGAGTCCGAGCACAACGAGCAGGGGCACCGACGCCCGGCCGAGGCGCACCGCCCGCAGCACCAGCACCGCGGTGCCGAGCACCGCCAGCACGGCGCCGTAGTAGTAGGTCGTCGTGAGCAGCAGGGACGCCAGCTCGAGCGAGGTCGCCGTCGCCGACGACTCCGTCAGCACGAGCAGCGTGACCAGGCCGAGCGCCCCCGCCGACACCGCGATCCGCGCGGGGCGCCCGGCGGACGGCATCAGTTCGTTGGCAGCGGCACGCACCAGCGCGTAGACCGCGAGGAGCACGAGCACCCCGTTCAGCGCCAGGGCCTGCTGCGGGGTCCCGGTCACCAGCGAGCAGAACAGGTACACGGGCAGCTCGGGGAAGAAGAACAGCGCGGGCGACATCGCCCACTCGAACGGCTGGCCGGCCTGCAGCGAGCGCTCGACGAGCGGCAGCAGCACCGAGTCGCCGTCGTACCAGAGCAACGCCACCCGTTCCGTCGCGACGACGTGGCGCAGGGCGATGACGGCCAGGGCCAGCGCGACCAGGCCGCCCAGGGCCTCCCGTCCGATCGTGACGGCCACCCCACCGGTCCGGCGGCCGCCGGACGGAGCCGGCTCCACGGCGGGGCGACGCGGTGCTCGGGACATGCCCCGGAGCGTACCGAGGCCGCCTCGGTGCCGGTACGCACAGACCCACAGGCTGGGGGAGCGCGTTGCGGGCCCGACCGACTACCCTTGTGCGCTGTGACCGACGCGCGCGAACAGTTGATCCAGTACATCTCCTCCGAAGCGGTGTTCCACGGCGACTTCACCCTGACCAGCGGGAAGAAGGCGACGTACTACATCGACCTGCGGAAGGTCAGCCTGGACCACCGCGTCGCGCCGCTGATCGGCCAGGTCATGACCGAGCTCGTGCAGCAGGTGCCGGACGTCTCCGCCGTCGGTGGCCTGACCATGGGCGCCGACCCGATCGCCAGCGCCGTCCTGCACCAGGCCGCAGCCCAGGGCCTGACCTACGACGCCTTCGTCGTCCGCAAGGAGCCGAAGGACCACGGCCGCGGCAAGCAGGTCGAGGGACCGGACCTCAAGGGCAAGCGCGTCGTCGTGCTCGAGGACACCTCCACCACCGGCGGCTCGCCGCTCAAGGCGGCCGAGGCGCTCGAGCGCGAGGGCGCGATCATCGCCGCCGTCGCGGTCGTCGTCGACCGGGACACCGGTGCCAAGGAGACGATCGAGGCGGCCGGCTACCCGTACTTCGCGGCCATCGGGTTGGCTGATCTGGGGCTGACCGCGTGACCGAGGAGCGTCCGGACGACGCACGCGAACCCGACGGCACCGCCGGCCCGGCAGACGGGGACGACGGCCTGGAGGCTCGGCGTGCGTCCGGATCGGACGCTCCGTTCCACGGTCTCCGCAGCGCTGCGGACATCTTCGGGGCTCCGCGCGGCGAGGAGGACTGGCCGTCGCGGCGGGAGCGCCGCGAGGCCGAGCGCACCGCCCGCGAGACGGGCGCGCCGCTGCCGGAGCCGTTCGTGGCCGAGGGGGAGGCGGAGGGCGCCGAGGCTGCTGCTCCTGCTCTTGCTGCGCCGGCTCCTGCCGCTTCCGCTCCGGCGCTCGACGACGGCGCGACCCAGGCCATCTCGATGCCGCCCGAGCTGCTCGCACCCTCCGAGAACCCCGACGCCGTCGTCGAGCACGAGCGCTCCACACTGCACGACCGGATCCCGGCCGCCGCCGACGTCGCGCCGGACTCCACCGCGCCGCACCCGTCGTCGATCGTGCTGCCGACGGCACAGACCCACCGCGACGAACGAGCTGCCGCGTCGAAGGCCATCGAGGACGAGCGTCGCCGCGTCGACCCGTTCGGCGAGGGCCGCGCCGACGTCGACTGGCTCGGCCGCGCGACCGGCAACCACCCGGAGTCCGTGGCTCCCGCTGCTGCTGCTCCCGCTGCGCCGCAGCCCCTCGGCGTCGAGAACGTGCTGCCGCCGACCGAGGAACCGCCGACCTTCACCGACCTGCTGCGCATCACCAGCACCGGGCCGGTCCCCACGCAGAGCGGCGCGCACGACCGGCCGTTCGACTGGGCGATCGGCGACGACGACGAGCCCGGCGAGGTCCCGGCGACGCTGACCACCGACTCGTTCGACACCACCGCGCTGTCCGCCGGGTCCTGGTCGCTCGCCGACGAGTTGGACGATGAGGACGAGGTCGTGGCCGGCGAGGTCGACACCCCGGCCTCCGGGCTGCCGCAGGCACCGCGGACCTACCCGGTGCCACCGGCGGTCCCCGTGCCGCCGGTGGTGCCCCCGGCGGTCCCGGCTGCGCCCGTGTCGGACACGGCTGCTCCGGCTGCCGTTCCCGCCGCTGATGCTGCTGGTGCTCCGACGGAGGCGACCGAGGCCGTGGACGTGCCCCGCGAGCCCGCCGGAGACGACGTGCCGGACGCGACCGAGGGCCTCCAGGCCGATGCCCCGACCACCGCGTTGCCGGCGGCCGGGACGCCCTGGTGGTCCGAGCCCGACGCGACCGTGCCGCCGACCGCCGCGCCGCCGCTCGTGGAGCCCGCAGCGGGTGCCCAGGAGTACCCGGCGCACCTGCCGCCGTCGGTGGGGCAGGACCTCGACGCCGTGCTCGACCTGCGTGGGAACGACACCGGTCCGCAGCCGGAGTCCCTTCCCGCTGCGGCGCCGGACGACCTGGACCAGTCCGAGTGGGACGGCCGCGAGACCAGTGACACGAGTGCCATCAAGGACCTGTTCGGCACCGAGGCCGTCGGGCAGCTCGGCGGGACCGGCTACGACCCGGAGGACACCGGGACGCGGATGATGCCGGCGGCTGCCGTGCCAGCGGCTGCTGCCGCTCCTGCTGCTGTCCCCGCGCCCGCTGCTGCTGGACGGCCGGCCGGCGGTCCGGACCGGCAGCCCGGCGATCGCGACAACTTCATCAACGAGGGCTTCGCGCGGCTGCGGAACGAGGGCAAGCGCGGCAAGCAGCTGCTGATCTACGGGTCGATCGCGCTGATCCTCGTGCTCATCGTGCTGGTGTTCCTGCTGTCGAAGTGGATCCTCGGGAACAACATCGCCGACCAAGCCGTGCCGACGAAGTCGCCCGTGGCGGCCTCGTCGGCGCCGGCGACCCCGAGCGCTGCGCCGTCGGCGTCGGCCTCGCAGCCGGGTGACGCCGCAGCACCGGCCGCCACGCTGCAGTTCGCCACGACCCCGGCCCTGCCCGGCGAGCACCCGTGGACCGACCTGGCCGGCGGGGAGTGCCTGTCGCCGTTCACGAACGCGTGGTCGCAGACCTTCACGGTGGTGGACTGTGCGACGCCGCACATCGGGCAGCTGACCGCACGGCTCACGGTCGAGGGCGACACCTACCCGGGTGCCGAGGCCCTGGCGACCCAGGCGGCCGACCAGTGCCAGTCCGACACGGCGCTGAACGCCTCGGCCGCCGCTGCCGTGGGCGACGTGCAGGTGCAGGGTTCCTACGCGCCGGACCAGGCGACGTGGGACCAGGGTGACCGGTTCATCGCGTGCTTCGTGACGCGGTCGTCGGGGCAGCCGCTGACCGGGTCGTTGGCGCCGGGGGCGTAGGGGCGGGCGGCCGGTCTGGCGGCGCGGGTCGCACGCGTTCTGCGACGATCCACCCCGTGATCGACTGGTGGTCTGTCGGAACATGCACACGCAGCGACTGCGTGCGCAACGAACGACATCCCACCCGTCGAACGACGAGTGGGATGTCGGAACATGTACGCGCATCGGCTGAGATGCGCGGGTGTCAGGCGCTCGCGGGCACCTTCGCCGACACGTCGGACAGCGTCTGCAGCTGGTCGGCGGTGAGCTCGAGCTCCGCCGAGGCCAGCAGCGCCGGCAGCTGCTCGGTGTTCCGGGCGCTCGCGATCGGCGCGACGACGTCGGGCTGCGCCTGCAGCCAGGCGAGTGCGACGGTGGCGATCTCGGAGCCGTGTGCATCGGCGATCGAGGACAGCGCGTCCACGACGGCGAGCCCCTCGTCGGTGAAGTAGCCGGACACCTGGCCCTCGCGGTCCTTGCCGGCGAAGTCGTCCTTCGAGCGGTACTTGCCGGTCAGGAACCCCGCGGCGAGCGAGAAGTACGGCACGACGCCGAGTCCGTGCTCGTGCGCGAGCGGTGCGATCTCCGCCTCGTACGGCTGGCGGGTGACCAGGTTGTAGTGCGGCTGGATGGCGACGGGCTGGGCGAGGCCGTTCTCCGTCGCGATGCGGATCCACTCCGCGGCGCGGTCCTTCGAGTAGTTCGAGATCGCGGTGTAGCGGACCAGGCCGTCCTGCACGAGCTGGTCGAAGGCGCGGACGGTCTCCTCGAGCGGGGTCGACTGGTCGTCGAAGTGCGCGTAGTACAGGTCGATCCGGTCGGTGCCGAGGCGCTCGAGGCTCGCGCGGGCAGCGGCGGCGACGGTGCCCGCGGCGAGGCCCTGGAACTCCGGGTGCTGCGAGCCCTTCGTCGCGATGACGACGTCGTCCCGCTTGCCCGAGGCGCGCAGCCACGAACCGATGACCCGCTCGGACTCACCGCCCGAGTTGCCCGGCGCCCAGGCCGAGTAGACGTCCGCGGTGTCGATGAAGTCGCCACCGGCCGCGGTGTAGGCGTCGAGGACCCGGTGCGAGGTCGACTCGTCCGCCGTCCACCCGAAGACGTTGCCGCCGAGGGCGAGGGGGAACACGTGCAGGTCACTGGTACCGATGCGGGGCATGCGGAGGTCCTTTCGTGGTCGGAGGTGCGGTGGGAGCGAACCGCACGTCTCCCGACGCTATGCCCCGATGCTTGACACGGCCCCGGCGCGAGGGGCTTCGATGGACCGATGACCACGCTCACCGATGCCCTCGCCGATCCGCGATCCTCCGCCCGGCTGCAGGCCGTGATGGCCGCGGGGACCACCCCGGACCCCGCGGACCTCGAGGTGCTCGTCGCGCAGTGCGCCGTCGAGCCGGACTTCTTCGTCCGCGACATGCTGACGTGGGCGCTCACCCGGCACCCCGCCGACGACGTCGTCGCCCGCGTCCTGCCCGAGCTCGAGCGCCCCGAGCCCCAGGCCCGCAGCCAGGCGCTCCACACCCTGTCGAAGATCGGCGACCCGGACGCGTGGCCCGCGGTACGCCCGCTGCTCGAGGACCACGACGACGAGGTGCTCCGCGCCGCCTGGCGCACGGCCGTCGCACTGGTGCCGGACGACGAGCGGGCGTCGCTCGCGCGGACCCTCGCCGTGCAGCTCGGCATCGGCGACCGCGAACGTCGGCTCAGCCTGTCGCGTGCTCTGGTGGGACTCGGCGAGGACACCGTCGGACCGGTCCTCGCCGCGGCCGCGGACCGGGCGACCGACGCCGTCCGGGAGCACGTGTACGAGACCGAACGGCTGCTGCACGACCCCGGCGTCGCGTCCGAGTACGCGCTCGAACGGGCTCGGCGCGAGGTCGCCCTCGGCCGGACGCGCTCCGTGAAGGGCTAGGGCCGGCGGGCGCGCCCGGCCGGGAGCGCCGGGTGGTCGCGAACCGTCGCCGTCACGGTGGTGGGGTGGGCGCGTGGTGCGGTCACGACGCCCCGTGGGCGGGGTGCCGAGTGGTCGCGAACTGTCGGTTGCGGGGCTGCCGGGCGACAGGTGGTGACCGCTCGGCGGACGTGAGCGGGGTGTTGTGACCGGTGGGGCCGCCGGACGGGAGGCGCGTGGCGGCCGCGCGCCGGGCCTCCCGTCCGTCGCCACGCGCGTTCGCGGGCCGCAGTGCGGTCACGACGCCCCGTGCGTTGGGTGCCGAGTGGTCGCGAACTGTCGCCCGCGAGGCTGCCGGGCGACGGTTCCTGACCGCTCGGCGGACGTGAGCGGGGTGTCGTGACCGACCGACCATCCCGCCCGCGCGCGCCGCGCGGTCAGTCGCCGTCGGGCGCGAGCCAGATGGAGGACGCGGCGGCGGCCGGCAGGTCGACGAGGGACTCCGAGCCGTCGGTCGCCCGCCGCGACACCGCGATGACGCCGGCGTAGTCCCGCACCCGCTCGACCCGCAGGTGCGTGCCCAGCCCCACCCCGAGCTCGTCGAAGTACCGCAGCAGCGAGGGGTCGTCGTCCGAGACCCGGTCGACGGTGCCGCACGCTCCCGGCTCGATCGCGCCGAGCAGGGTGCCGGGGGAGTCCGGCACGATGCCGTCCGCCCCGGGGATCGGGTCGCCGTGGGGGTCGTGCGTCGGGTGGCCGAGGTCGGCGTCGACCCGGTCGAGGAACTGCTCGGACACGGCGTGCTCCAGGGCCTCGGCCTCGGTGTGGACCTCGTCCCACGAGTAGCCGAGCCGCTCCACCAGGAACGTCTCGATCAGCCGGTGCCGCCGGACCATCGCCACCGCGACCTGCTGCCCGAGCGGGGTGAGCACGACGCCGTAGTAGGGGGTGTGCTCGATCAGGCCGTCACGGTCGAGCTTCTTGAGGTTGCCCGACACCGTCGACGCCGAGACCTTCAGCGACGCCGCGATGTCCCGCGTCGCCAGGCCGGGCCCGCCGCGCTCGCTGGCCTTCCAGATGAGCTTGACGTAGTCCTCTGCCATGGTGGACAGGGAGGGCAGGCGCATACCGCCAATCGTACGTCCCGCCTGGTACAACCGGGAGGTGACCACCACCGCCCCCGTCCGAGCCCGCCGCCGTCGCTGGCCGGTGCCCCCGTCGCTGCTGCTCGGGCTCGCGCCGATCGTGGTCTTCGCGGCGATCAGCGCCTGGCGGTCACGACCGAGCGACGACTACGCGACCCTCGGGCAGACCGTCGACAGCGTCGTGCACGCCCTGGTGATCCCCGAGGGCATCGCCGTCGTGGCACTCGCCCTGTTCGTCACGGCGCTCGGTTGGTGGCGGATCGCCACGGTCGACCCGGTCCGGACGCGGCTGCGGTGGACGATGCTCGCGCCGATCCTCGTGCTCGTGGTGTGCGTCGTCCGGCTGCCCCTGATCGACTGGACGGCGCTGCCGGCGCACTACTTCCTGCTGCTCGCCGTCGGGGTGCTGTTCGTCGGGGTCTTCGAGGAGCTCATGGCCCGCGGGACCCTGCTCGTCGGGCTGCGGCGGCGCCTGCCGGAGATGGGGGTCTGGGCCCTGTCGTGCGCACTGTTCGGGCTGCTGCACCTGCTCAACGCGCTCGCCGGAGCCGGGATCGGGCCGACGCTCATCCAGGTGGTGTTCGCGGCGTCGTTCGGGTCGACGCTGTACGTCGCGCGTCGGCTGACCGGGTCGCTGCTCGCCCCGGTGCTGCTGCACGCCTTCTGGGATTTCGGGTCCATCGGGTTCTCGGCGACCGCGGACCCGAGCGACTTCGGCAAGCTGACGCTGCTCGGTCTGATCGGGCTGTTCTCGTTCGGGGTGCTCGCGTTCGGCATCGTGGCCGGCGGGGTCATCGCCTGGTACGACGACCGACCCCGTCGGCTCGCGAAGCGGTGGCGGACGGTACCGCCCATGGGGGCGGTCGTGGTGCCGGGAGGCGAGCCGCGCCTCCAGGCCGACGTGGTCTGAGGGAACGGACGCGACGGCCGCTGCACTGGCGGACGCTGTGCCGACCGGCGCGTGGCGACCCCGCGCGGACGCGACGGTGCCCCGGAGCGCAGCACGCTCCGGGGCACCGCTCGGTCGTTTCGGTCGACGCGACGCGACGCGACGCGTGGTGTCGGTCGACCCGACGCGTTGTGTCAGTCGACGCGACGAGTCGGTCGAGCCGCATCGTGTCAGTCGGCCCGACGCCGGAGCTGTCGACGGCGGACGACGACCAGCGCGATGCCGGCCATCAGGAACACGATCGCGGCGATCGTGACCCCGGTGAGCTGCACGCCCGTGAACGCCAGGCGCGTCGCGGACGGGTCGGTCGCGGACGGATCGGCGGCGACGGTCTGCCCCGCGGCCCCGGCTCCTGCTGCGGCGCTCGAGGCAGGCGCGGCCCCGCTGCCCGTGCCTGCCGTGCCCGCCGTTCCTGCCGTTCCACCGGAACCGGTGCTCGCGCCCGTGCCGCTGCCACCGGTCCCCGTGTGCGGCTTCGTCGTGGGCTTCGGGGTCGGCTTCGGCGTGACGGCCGTGGACACGATCCGCGAGACCGCACCGCTCTTCGTGTTCAGGAGCACCTCGCGGTGCTGCGGGTGCGTGAAGTCGAACATGCTCCGGATGGACCCGGCCCGGGCGTCGAACGACTGGTCACCGATCCGCCCGGTCGACCAGTTGTCCTCGATGAACTTCGTGGTCGACGTCTGCTCGAGGGCGGTGTGGTCGACGTGGTTCTGCTTGGCGAACGGCGAGATGACCAGGTACGGCAGCCGCTGCGAGGGGCCGCAGCGGTCGAGGTACCCACCGGCGACACCGACCTTGGTCGCGGCCGTGGTGCAGACCGTGGTGTCGTTCGAGGAGTCCGTCGACCCGTTCAGGATCGTGGGCGCGACGTGGTCGTACCAGCCGTCGGAGTCGTCGTAGTTGATGACGATGGCCGTGCTCGACCACTCCGGCGACCGCTCGATCTCGTTGATCTTCGACGTCAGGAACTTCTGCTCGTCGAGCGGGTCGGAGTACGCGGCGTGGCCGTCCTGGGCCTCGGGCGCCTTGAGGAAGGACACGGCGGGCATCCGGTGCTCGGCGAGCGCGGTGTCGAACGCCGACAGGTCGTACTGGTGGTTCGCACGGTCGGTGGAGCCGATCATGCGGTCGCTCGTCGGTGCGAGGTGGTGCGGGTTCGACGTCGACGCGTAGTAGGCGAACGGGTTGTGGTGCGGCGAGTAGTCGTTGCTGACCGACCCGCCCACGTTCGTCGTGGTGGCGTCGCACTTGGCGAGGGTGCCGGTGCCCGCGTAGGCCGTCGTCGGGGTGAAGCCGCCCTGGAACCAGCCCCAGGTGACGCCCTTCGCGTTGAGCAGGTCGCCGATGTTCTTACCCGACATCTCGACCAGGTTCGACGTCGACGTGTGGTCCTTGTCGGAGCAGTCGTCGAAGGCGGGGTCGGGGTCGGCGGTGACGGTGCCCTGGCCGGCGGCGTCCTTCGCGACGACGGCGGTCGAGGTCGGCACCGTGGCACCGGTGACCGAGTCCACGCCCGTGCCGCCGTGGGTGTTGCCGCTGATCAGGTTGAGCGCCCCGGGGGTCGAGGGGCCGAAGCCGGTGTCCCAGGCGTTGTCGCTCATCGCGTAGTTCTGGGCGTAGTTCCACAGCCCGGTGGTGGTGTTGCCGTCGTAGTAGTCCATCGTCAGGCCGGGGGACCCGTACAGGCCGGTGCAGGTGTCCACCGAGGTGCTCTCGACGAACTTGTCCATGGCACCCCCGTCGACGGCCTTCTGCTCGGGCAGGTAGTTGTGGTTCTGGTCGCACGTGAGCGCCTGGGCGGGCGTCAGCCGTGACGGGGCGTAGGCGTTCGGGTTCTTCGTCAGGGTGCCGGAGGACGCGAGCGTGTTCACCTTCGGGGTGCTCCGCGCCGCGGTGAAGCGGGTGCCGTCGGTGTTCGCGGCCTTCGGGTAGGTGCCGAAGTAGTGGTCGAACGACACGTTCTCGTCGTACATGACGACGACGTGCTTGATCGGGGTGGTGGTCTTCAGGGCGTTGTCCGCGGCGGACGCCGACTGCGGGATGGCGAGGGCCGTCCCGGCGACGGCCGCCAGGGCCATGATGGCGAGCGCGCCCTGTTGGACGCGTCGTTCGGAAGGTCGGAACACGTGGAACCTCTCACTGGTCGGGACGGTGGCGTGGTGGGGGAGCGGTGGGGCCCTGCGG